>JBGCES010000510.1:0-7728 GCA_045106545.1 Saprospiraceae bacterium | reverse complement strand
GCATTTATCGCAATGGCACAGACTCCTCAGGCTATTTGCTATCAAGGTGGAGCAACAAACGATACCGGAGAGGCATTAGCCAATCAAACCATTGGAATAAGAGCGTCTATTGTAAGTGAAAACCCTAATGGGGTGGTCATTTGGAGTGAAACCCATAGTGCTGAAACAGATGAATTTGGCCTATTTGATATCAATATCGGAGAAGGAACAAGGACAGGTGGACAGTTAGGACAATTTTCTGAACTTGATTGGGGCAATGGTAAATATTTTTTACAAATCGAAATGGATGCTACAGGTGGAGAGCAATATGAGCAAATGGGAACAACCCAAATCCTTTCAGTGCCTTACGCTTTGTATGCTGAAGGTGCTAATCGTGCAGATTCTACTCAATATGCAACCTTTGCAGATTCCGCTCGTAGCGCAGACGTAGCTGCACGTGCTTATTCATTGTTTGGAGATAATGATATTAGCAATACTAACGAATTGCAAACACTAACTCAAGTTGGTGATTCACTGAGCCTCTCTGAGGGTAACACCATTGTTTTGGATGTAAATGATGCAGATGCGGATTCGACAAATGAACTGCAATTACTTACTTATGAAGAAGGCGTACTGAGTATTTCAGGTGGTAATAGCGTACGTACTTCTGATATGTTGTTTGGTGCTCCTGGCGCTTCTTCTGATTTTCCACTTGGGATTATTGGTGAGCATAAAATATTGATGGATCAACCATATCGTGTACCGGCTGGTAAAACTTTTTTTATTACGGCTGGGCCATCTACTATTATCTTGAATGATCTCGGCAATGCTGCTGGTATTCACGAGCATTCCACAACTCCGAACATGCCAGCGATCCCCGAAAACGTTTTGATTGATGATTGCTATTGTACTGGGATTTTGTATGATAATAATGAGCGAGTTACCGCTGTTACAATTGACTTTTATGATACGTCCTCTTACGATGTTCCAGAAGGAAAAATATTATTTATTAAATCTGGTTTATCAAATGAATTACCAGGCTACCTGATTGTAAATAATGTGCAAATGGAGTTTTTTCGCCCGAACTTTACTCGCGGAACGCGCATTATTTCTTTTCCTGAATACACCGTGATTCGTAAGCCAGATTCTGTACAAGAAATGGTACTAACGGGATATTTGATTGATAAAGTACTCGAAGAATAATCTATTTGAATTAGAAAAGAAATCCATTCGAAACTTCATTTATTCAATCAAGTATGAAAATTATTAAATACAAATTACTGCTTTTGCTCCTGTTGGGAGGAATAGTGCAGCTGGATGCGCAGCGTATTGTTCGATCTACGCTTTGTAGTACTGGACGTACGCTATCTAACAATAGTACGACTCTACGTTCTACTTTTGGCCAATGTCCTGGTTGCAACAAAATCGGAAATGATAATACTTCTGTTTATCAAGGTTTTCAACAGCCGATTCAAAGTACAATTGCTGGTAACTCAAGTGTACCATGTTTTCAAAGTGATTTTGCCGTAGAAGCGATTTCTACAGAATGTGGAACCTATTTTATGTTCGAATATTTAGGTAACGCAGATCCAGAATTAACTGATTTTCAGTGGGACTTTGGTGGCACAGGTCTTCCTTCTACCTCCTTTGAGGCTAATCCGATGAACATAGCTTTTTCCGAAATTGGTAATACCATAATTAGTCTAACTGTCAGTCAGGACACTTGTACTGAAACAGTGCGTAAATCTATCAATGTAACAGCAACAGGCTTTGGTTTCGACTTTACGGTAGATGATGTGCGATGTTCTACCGATACAGACGGACAGATTGAGTTGACGATCATCGGTGGTCAAGAGCCATATCAAGTTAATTGGTCAGATGAGGCAACTGATATAATCAGAGATAATCTAGCCGCAGGTGAATATGCGATTACAGTTTTAGACGCTAATAATTGTGAATTTACAGCAGTTGGTCTAGTAAGTGCTCCCGATTCATTGGCAGTTACTTTTAATGTTATCAATGAATCTACTGCAGGCGCAGGTGATGGTAGTATTGACGCGTTTGTGACTGGAGGTACTGCTCCATATACATTTATCTGGGGAGATGGTGCTATCGCACAAAATCGAACTAGTGTTACTTCTGGTAGATATGAAGTCATCATTTCGGATGCTAATGGCTGTTCAATCACAGAAACACTTGAGTTTGGCACATTTGAAGGCGGTGCAGGATTAGAGGGCTCTTCGGAGCAAGTAATAACTCCAAACGCTGATGGAATTAATGACTTTTTTATTGTGAAAGATATTGAGCAATATCCTGATAATGAAGTGTTTATCTATAATCGGTGGGGGCAAATAGTGTATTCCATAGAGGGTTACACTAACAATTGGACTGGTACGAATGCAAAAGGAGAAGATTTACAAACAGGTGCATATTGGTACATTGTAAAGCTAAACGATGCTAGCAATATTCAATTTTCTGGTGCAGTGACCATTGTCAGATAATTACATTTCGTCACTGAATTTCTCAAAGAACAAAAAAAAAGTAGCATGAAAAGACTGTTACCTATATTTATACTTATTACCCTAGCTCTTCCATTTCAGGTAGCTGCTCAGCAATATCCATTGTTCACGAATTACGTCATGAACTGTTTTGGATTTAATCCTGGTGTAGCAGGTAGCGCAGATTATGTTGATGTAAGATTAGGAATGCGCTCACAGTGGGTAGGAGAGACTGGTGCCCCCCAAACGCAAATTTTAAGCGCACATGGGCGACTTAAAAAATTACCAATTGGTGTTGGCGGTTACGTTTTTAATGATGTAGCAGGAAGTCTAAAGCGAACTGGCGGTTCCGCTGTCATGTCTTATTCTCAAATTTTTACTAATGGCTCCCGACTTTGTGTTGGTTTAGCAGGAGGTTATTATAACTTTCGCTTAGATAATCGGCAAATGAGTAATGCTGTAGCGAATGATCCCACACTAATCAATGCTATGGACGGTTCTTACTTGCCTGATTTTAATGCTGGTATCTACTATCGTGATCGCTCTGGGTTCTTTCTTGGAGTATCTGTACCCCAAGTAGCTGGTGGTACGCTGAATTTTTCAGATACTCCAACCTCTGACGAGTCGCCACAACTCATGCGGCATTACTACTTCTTGGGAGGGTACGATTATAAGGTCAATGATAATTTGACTGTTCAACCTTCTTTTTTAGTAAAAAATACTGCTGCTACTGCCACTCAGTTAGATATTTCTTTAGTAGCAACCATGAAGAATGGACTTTGGGGAGGTGTGACTTATCGGACGGAAGATGCGATGGCAGCCATGTTAGGGTTTAATATTTCGCGTAAGCTTTCTTTAGGTTATGCGTACGATTTGACAATGTCTGAATTAAATAATTTTAGTAGTGGCTCACACGAAATTTCTGTTGGCTATAAATTAGGTCTGAAAGATGAAGATCGTGACGAGGATGGTATTCCAGATCATAAAGATAAATGCCCTGATGAACCAGGTGTTGAGGAACTAGAAGGTTGCCCTGAACCCCTTGCCTCAACCGAAGAAGAACTAGATACCGATAAAGATGGTATTCTAGATAAAGATGATAAGTGTGTGACAGTACCAGGACTAAAAGAAAACGATGGCTGTCCTTGGGGAGATCGAGATAATGATGGTATTCGAGATGATGTAGATAAATGCCCCGATGTATCTGGTTTGGCATCTAATGATGGTTGTCCACTCGTGGATCGAGATAATGATGGGGTTGTCGATAATAAAGATAAGTGCCCTGATATAGCGGGCTCTATTGCGAACTTAGGCTGTCCTGGTGAACCGAAAAATGATGATCACGATGGCGATGGTATTCCAAATGCACTTGATAAATGCCCAACTGTGCCTGGCTACAATGGAGAAGGATGTCCAAACGCTTCTGAATCAGAACGAGAAATACTGGCACTAGCAATTCGCAATGTTTATTTTGATACTGATAAGTCTATTATCAAACGAAGTGGTTATCGCTACCTCGATGATTTAGCAGAATTACTCATTCGCAAACGAGATTATCGTATTAGCATTGAAGGATTTGCGGATCCACGTGGTGATGAATATCACAACTTACGCTTATCGCGTCGTCGGGCAGAATCAGTACGGAATTACTTACTTAATCGAGGAGTACGTCGAGAGCAGATGCGCGTAGATTTCTTTGGTGAAGAAAACTTAGGACGTACCGAAGATGCATTACAAGAAAGCCGTCGGGTTGAGATGCGTTTTTTATTCGACTAAATTAACTCTATACTAGAATTATATAAATTTCTAACAACGCCTATTAGATCCATCGGGATTTGATAGGCGTTTTATTATGTCTGAAATTGTCTATTCTTAAAACCAAAGTGACATTTTGTGGTTTTGTATGTCGAAATGATGGATTACTTGTTCGACAAACTTATTTACATAAATCAAATTCCAAAATGGCTTACAACATAAAAGAATCTTATTCAAAAGATATCACCAAGAAAATATTATCTAGCTACGTTGATATTATCAACGACGTTGGCGAAGATGTTACCCGCGAAGGATTGTTAAAAACGCCCGAACGCGCTGCGAAGGCGATGCAATTTCTAACTTCTGGTTACGAAATGGATGCCGCAGAAATTCTACGTGGTGCAATGTTTACTGAAGATTACCGCGACATGGTCATCGTAAAGGATATAGAAATGTATTCTTTGTGCGAACATCATATGTTACCATTTTATGGCAAAGCGCATATTGCTTACATTCCCAATGGGAAAATCGTTGGATTGAGTAAATTGCCACGAGTGGTAGACGTTTTTTCGCGCCGTCTGCAAGTACAAGAGCGCTTGACGCATCAAATTTTAGATTGTATTCAGGAGACGCTAGATCCAATTGGCGTAGCAGTCGTGATCGAAGCAAATCATATGTGTATGATGATGCGTGGAGTACAAAAACAAAACTCAGCTACTACCACTTCTGCCTTCACAGGTCAGTTTCAAAATGTAGAAACAAGGAATGAGTTTCTCCGACTGATTACCGCTAATCTGAAATAAGTAAGTCATTCTTTGAGTACAAAAAATGGTCTAGTCAAATTACATTGATTAGACCGTTTTTTATTTTAACAAAAAGTGCACTAAAAATAAGGCATAAAATTTGCTCTATTCAACTACAAACGCCCTCTCTAGCCTTCCCACCTTTATCCGTATTTTCATTCTTCCCACCCAATTTTTTATCCATATAAACTTTTTCTTATGAAATCTAAAGCAACTTCTATTACAAATTTAGTTGAAAAAAAAGATATATTAGCGCCTAAAGAACAATCTGAAATTAAAGGCGGACGTCGTAGTGGTGAATACTGTATCGACTACTAAATTTTATTATACAGTAGAGTGGTTTTACTTTACTGTCTTATTATTTTTATATAATTTCAATGACAATAGACTTTTTACAACGAATAAATTGGTAGTAATCAATTTTTTGTAAAAACGGTCTTTTTCTATTAAATACTTCCCGTTTTATCTTCCTTTTATTGAACCTTATTATTTTCACCCATTTATTATTTTTTTATGAAAAAACAAGCGCATTCTTTCCAATCGTTTCTAGCACAAAGTGAATTGTTGAGCCAAACCGATCAAGCCAATGTAAAAGGTGGACGTCGTTATGTTACTACAAGCTATTCCAAATTTGCTGCTAAACGAGATTCTTTACAACAACAAGGTGCCTGTATGTGTATCACTCATATTGGAGATACATATTGCATTGAATACTAAGACCTATCAGACCTGGTGGTGGAGCTATAGGGGTTCCACTACCGCTTTACTTTATAAAGAAAATAACAAAAGTTACTATTGTAATTGTTTAGATAAAAATATCAATTAGAGAAGTGCGTTATAGCGAAAAAAGCATTAAATAACGATAAACTTCTTTATGCAAAAGCTTTACTTTAATCTTCTCTACATTACTGTACTATTATTTATTTCAAAACCTCTATTCACTCAAACTACTCGCTTTCAATCTCACCTAGTTGCAGGACTAAATTTCGCTGAACTCGAAGGCAATAGCATCATCGATTTTTTTGGTATTAATGCTGGATTGGCTACGCATTTTCAATTTTCCCAACGGTTACAAATTCAAACAGAATTCTTATTTAGTCAAAATACAGAAGCGATCTTACCGGTCACTTACCCACGTATTAATTACAATAAGATCATCCTCAACCATATCGAAGTTCCTGTTCATCTAACTGTTTTATTAAATACAGAAAAAGGAAATCGCACTCATCACTGGAACGTAGGTGGTGGACTAGCTTATACTTATCTATTTCACCATGCTGCTTTTGATGAAATGAATATAGAGGTAACCGAAAGCATTCTCTACGATCAACGTGCCGCGTTTTTAGCGCAAGCTGATCTTTTTTATCAATGGCAAAATCGCTATGGTTTAAACCTGAGAATTAGCTTCCCTCTACAGTCTGCTGCCCTCGATTCTACCTTGACTGCGCGGCTAGCTTATCGTTTATAAATTAACTCCTTTTTTATACCTTTGCGCCCGACTAAAAACCCAAAACTCATTACTCAAAACTAGTGTTCTTTTACGTTCTTTGTCAAAGAACAAAAATTCTAAAATATGAAAGCCTACGTTTTTCCTGGACAAGCATCTCAGTTCGAAGGAATGGGAAAAGATTTATACGAAAGTTCTGCCATTGCCAAAGAGCTGATGGAAGAGGCGAATGAAATTCTAGGTTACCGATTGACCGATGTCATGTTTAATGGCACAGCTGAAGATTTAAAAGCGACGAAAATCACTCAACCTGCCGTATTTTTACATTCTATCGTAAAAGCGCGGATGGCAGGCGAGGATTTCCAACCTGCTGCTGTTGCTGGTCACTCTTTAGGGGAGTTCTCTGCTTTAGTTGCGGCTGGTGGTCTGACTTTTGCAGAAGGATTAAAGTTGGTACAACAACGCGCACTGGCGATGCAAAAAGCTTGTGAAGCAGTAGAAAGTACGATGGCGGCTATTTTGGGAATGGAAGATGCGGATGTTGAAAAAGTATGCGCAGCAATTGACGAAGTAGTCGTACCTGCCAACTATAACTGCCCCGGTCAGCTCGTTATTTCAGGTTCTATTTCGGGTATTGAGCAAGCAGTGGAGCAACTTAAAGCAGCGGGCGCACGGCGCGCGATCGTTCTGCAAGTAGGTGGCGCATTTCACTCCCCACTAATGCAACCCGCTCAAGATGAATTGACGGCTGCGATCGAAGCAGCTTCTTTTCAAACACCTAAGTGTCCCATTTATCAAAATGTAGATGCTCACTCTCATACTGATCCCGCAGCAATCAAACAAAATTTAATTGCTCAATTGACCTCCCCAGTGCGCTGGACGCAGACGATGCATAATATGATTGCTGATGGCGTAACCGAATTTATTGAGGTAGGTGGCTCGGGTAAAACCCTGCGAGGATTCGTTAAAAAAGTAGATCGACGTTTCCCCACGTCGGCATTATAAGAAAATAGGTAAATATTTATCTACAGGTTATTAATTAACCTGATAAAAAGTTTACCGCCAACCGTTTCTAACATGACTGATGTAAACACTGGACAACTACTATTGGCTGAACCTTTTATGCCTGAATCGCATTTCAAACGCTCCGTCATTTTGCTGTGCGACCACAACGTAGGCGGCTCCGTAGGTTTTGTTTTAAACAAGCAACTGGATGTCAACGTAGATGAATTGATCGAGGACTTCC
>JBGCES010000051.1:0-5303 GCA_045106545.1 Saprospiraceae bacterium | reverse complement strand
TTCGGGATTATTTGGCGGTTATTTTACTTTCATCACGGCGGGTAAAGATTTACTAAATGGCAAGTTTGAAATTGATTTTCTGATGCTTTTTGCTGCGGTTGGTGCGGCTTCTTTAGGTAAGTGGGGCGAAGGCGCATTGCTACTGTTTTTGTTCAGTTTGGGTCATGCCTTAGAACATTACGCGATGAAACGGGCGCGCAAATCCATCGCTGCACTATCCGATTTAGCACCACCCATTGCTTTAGTAAAAAAGGAGGGCGAAGTCGTAGAAGTCCCCGTCGAGTTATTAATGATCAACGATATTGTCATCGTAAAACCTAACTCCAAGATTGCAGCGGATGGTGTAGTTGTCAAAGGCGTGAGCGCGGTCAATCAAGCGCCGATTACGGGTGAGAGTATTCCAGTAGATAAACGTCCCAGTGCGCAGTGGCAAAAGGCAACGAACGTTAATAAATTACCCGCCGAATATCGGGTGTTTGCAGGTACAATAAACGGAAGCGGAGCGATGGAAATAAAGGTGTTGAAAAAGTCGCAAGATAGCACGCTCTCCCGTTTGATTACCTTAGTGCGCGAAGCCGAAACGCAAAAGTCGCCAACGCAGCATTTGACCGATAAATTTGAAAAGTATTACGTTCCGCTGGTGTTGGTGTTGGTGGTTTTATTAATGCTCGCTTTTCTGGTTATTGACGAAAGTTTTTCCCAAAGCTTCTACCGCGCCATGTCCGTATTAATCGCCGCTTCTCCTTGCGCTCTAGCCATTTCAACGCCTAGTGCCGTACTCGCTGGTATCGCCCGTGCGGCGAAGAAAGGAGTGCTGATCAAAGGCGGACGACCGCTGGAAAGTTTAGGTGAAGTCAACGCGATTGCTTTTGATAAAACGGGGACTTTGACGCGCGGTCAACCTACGCTGACCCACGCGATTGCTTTTGGAGATTTTACGAAAGAACAGTTATTAAAAATCGCGGTTGCTGTCGAAGGATTGAGTGATCATCCACTGGCGGCGGCAATCGTTGCGGGTGGTAAAAAGGAACTGGGTGAAGTCGAAATTCCTCCCGCTGATAACCTAAAAGCACTGACGGCTCGCGGCATTCAAGCAAGTTGGAATAATTCTACTGTCCACATCGGTAACCGCCGACTTTTTGAGGAATTAACGGAGCAAGCTGTTCCTACCGAAATTGATCAACAAATGTCTGATCTAGAAGCCAAAGGAAATACGGCGATGATTGTCCATCAAAATCAAGACTACGTTGGCATTATTGCCGCAATGGATGTAGCGCGTCCCGAAGCCATTTCCACCTTAGCAGCTTTAAAGAATATTGGTATAAAACGCATGGTGATGCTCACGGGCGATAATCAACAAGTCGCGAACGCCATTGCTGAGGACATCGGTATTACCGACCCCATGGGGAGTTTACTGCCCGAACAAAAAGTACAGGCGATTGAAAAATTGAAAGCCGAAGTGGGACAAGTTGCCATGGTCGGCGACGGCGTGAATGACGCACCCGCAATGGCGAAAAGTACGGTTGGCATTGCGATGGGCGCAGCAGGTTCGGATGTCGCTTTGGAAACTGCCGACATTGCACTGATGGCGGATAAACTGGATAATCTACCTTTCGCCATTGCTTTGAGTCGGCGCGCAAAGCAAACGATCAAACAGAATTTGGTTATTAGCTTAGGTATGGTCGCCATCTTAGTACCGCTGACAATTATGGGAACGATTGCGATTGGACCCGCCGTGATTGGGCACGAAGGATCGACGATTGTGGTGGTTTTAAATGCGTTGCGGTTGCTGAATTTTGATTTGAAAAAATAAAAGTTTTGCCCGTAGAGACGTTATATCATAACGTCTAATACCGCAATACCAAAACGATTAATTTTTTATTAAAACGTTTAGCGGGAGACGTTTTTTCAAACGTCTCTACGGAGGGGGATTTGTGAAACATGGCAGAAATTAATAATTTGGACTGTTCAATTTTACATCGGCTAATGAAAGAACAAATACTATGGGAAAATTCAAAAACCAATACCGCATCGAATCTGCACGCCTAAACGATTGGGATTATCGGAATGCAGGCATCTATTTTATCACTATTTGTACATACGAGCATCAGCACTTTTTTGGTAAATGTGGAAAAGGAAAAATGAAATTATCCACTGCAGGAATTATTGTACAAGGCTGTTGGTATGAAATTCCGCGTTGGAATCCACATGTGGAATTAGGAAGGTTTATCGTAATGCCTAATCATTTACATGGGATTTTGTTTTTGGATGATTATTTGAGACGGATTGAGGATGCAAATAGTAGTCAGAACAAACGTGATGAAGACGTTTTTTCAAACGTCTCTACAGTGAGCGGGGAAAATGAATATTATAGTGAAATTTCATCCAAATCAGGATCGGTTTCTCGGATGATACAACAATTCAAAAGTGCGTGTACCCGTCACATCCAAGATGTACCTCCTGATTTAGAATTCTGCTGGCAGGAACGATTTCACGATCACATTATTCGTAATGATGCGGCGTTTATTAGAATTAGTGATTATATTGCAAACAACCCTGCTAACTGGAGTGATGACTGTTTCTTTTCCAATGATCCTTCGTAGAGACGTTTAAAAAAACGTCTCCTGTCACGGTCTGCATCAATAAACTTAAAATGATTTGGACAACTAGGCATTAGACGTATTTTCAATAGGAGTATTAGACGTATTTTCAAACGTCTCTACGAGGGCAAAAATAATATTGTATGAACCGCCGCGAACTTTTCAAAAAACTAGGACTCGCCACGGGCGGGTTAATGACTGCTCCTTTGTATGGATTGGATGATTTTGGTACGCGCCAATTGCTACCCGATCCACACGTCCATTCTAATCCAGCGAAACCCATTACTGCCATTACCTGCGGCGCAGGTAATCGCGGAAATGTTTATGGCGGATTTGCAGAAAAATATCCCGATCAAATCAATATCGTTGGCGTAGCCGAACCCATCGAAATTCGAAATAAACGCTACATGGCGAAGCATAATATTCCTAAAGAAAATAGCTTTGTGACTTGGGAACACGTCTTTGATCGCCCTAAATTTGCAGATGCGATTATCATTACCACGCCCGATGATTTGCATTACGGGCCATGTATGGCGGCGCTGGAAAAAGGTTATGATATTTTATTAGAAAAACCGATTGCGCCGACGGAACAGGAGTGTCGCGATATTTTAGCAATGGTACAAAAAACGGGTCGCATTGTGGCGGTTTGTCACGTATTGCGGTACGCGCCTTATTTTATCGAATTGCGTGATTTAATTCAAGCGGGCGCAGTGGGTGAACTGATTAGTGTCTCACATTTTGAACCCATTCAGCACATTCACATGGCGCATAGTTTTGTGCGCGGTAACTGGCACAACAGCAAGGAAACAACGCCAATTATTTTAGCAAAAAGCTGCCATGATTTAGATATGCTGCGCTATTTGGTAGGCAAACCTGCCAAGCGGATTTCGGCATTTGGTAGTTTAAAATGGTTTCACGAAGGCAATAAACCTGCAGGCGCAACCCCGCGTTGTATGGATGGTTGTGCGGTAGAAAAAGAATGCCCGTATAGCGCGATGAAAGTCTACTATCGCGATCGGGATTATACTTACGTTTTTGATTTTCCTGAAGATAAATCAAAACATGGCGAGGTGATTTTAAAAAATCTACGCGAAACGAATTATGGTCGCTGCGTCTATCAAATGGATAATGACCAGTGCGATCATTACGTCGCAAACATAGAATTTGAAGACGAGGTAACTGCCGCTTTTTCAATGGAAGCCTTCACGAGTTATCACGGACGACGGACGCGGATTATGGGTAGTCATGGCGACATCGTCGGCGATATGAAAAAATTTGTTCACACCAATTTCTTGACGAGCGAACAAACCGAGTGGAATCAAGCTAGCGACGGGCACGGCGGTGGCGATTGGCGATTGGCGGCGGATTGGGTGCAGGCAGTGAGCAAGCAAGATGCGAGTTTATTGACTTCTACGATTGAGGCTTCGATTGAGAGTCATTTGATGGCATTTGCAGCGGAGAAGAGTAGGTTGGAAGGAACGACAGAACAGGTGAAGGTGTAATTATTTTGACCTGACTAAAAAAGAAAACCTCCGCTGTATTTTACTACAACGGAGGTTTCTTCTTTTCAACTATGTACTATTCAAAAACTATCTATTCAATTAGTCCACTTTCGTAAATTGACGTGCTTGACGTTCGCCATTTACACCTTCAATTTGGATAAAGTAGTTACCCGCAGGTAAATCGGTTACGTTCAATTGTAATTGAGTAACACCCATAGCAATTTCACGATTCAATACTTGCATGATTTGTCCTGTTTGGCTAACAACCGAGATTTGAGCGTCGGCATCTTTCATGCTCACCAAATTCAACATCACTTGGTCGTAAGTTGGATTCGGATACAGTGTATTTACCGTCATGTTACCTTCTTGGAAAGATAAGCGATTAATTCCACCTAATGGTTGAATGTTCCCCGTAGAGTTAATCACCACTACTGCTTCATCATCTTCGTTAGCGGTCTGACCGTCACCATTGCCAGGAGTTGAATCAGGATCTTGTTGGAATACAGACCGCACTTCAGCAAATTGAGTAACCGTTACATCTGTAACGAGTGGGAAAATCGTTAAATCTAAGTAAGCAGATTCGCCAGCAGCTAAGGTTTCTACATACCATTCTTCGTTAAAGTTATTGTAACGACCTGTGGTAACAGAACTGCTCGTGTAAGCAAATCCTTCTGGTAAACCTGTTGCTACGACTACATTCGTTGCTGCATCTTCACCGTTATTTACAATAGTGGTGCGGAAGGTAATCGGTTCGTAAATGGTGTAGTCCGCTAGTTCAGTTGTCATATTTAATTCCAAATCAGCATTACCTTCGTTAGAACCAAATCCGCCATTTTCTAATGCCGTAATCGTTACCGAAGCTGTTTCGTCACCTGAATCTACATTTAAAGTAATATCTTCTCCTCGAATCAGGGTGAATAAAGTCAAGTCTAAGTATGCACTTTCACCCGCTGCTAAGTCACCTACATTCCAACGCTCAAAGAACAGGTTGAAATCACCTTGGGTTTGAGTAGAACTGGTGTAAACCAAACCATTTGGAATTGGCGTATTCACTACTACGTCAGTTAATGTTTCTGTTCCATCATTCGCAACTGTAACGCGATAAACTACTTCTTCAAACGGATTGTACAGTAAGTTATCAACTGTAATACTCAAATCTAAAGCTGCTGCTGGTGCATTACGAATTACCGTAATAAAGTTA
>JBGCES010000509.1:0-1848 GCA_045106545.1 Saprospiraceae bacterium | reverse complement strand
GAAAATCCTTCGTATTATAAGTATGTACTTCTATATCATAAGTCACTGCCGTAGCCGCAATTATCGCATCAGGAATCTGCAAACCGTGACTCAAACTGAATTTTTCAATCAGCTCTTTTGCCAGTTTAGAAACTCGTTCGTCGAATTCGATAACGTCGTAATATTTTAGCTTACTTTTCATCCATTGCAATTCATTTTTATTTCCCATACCTTGGTACAACTCCATCACCGTAATAGACGATAAAACGATATTATCAAACCCAATTTTTTCTAATTCTGTCACTACTTTTTCGTTATCATTAAAAGCATGAATCAGAATATTAGTATCGCACATTACTTTCATAGCTTCCAGTTTCTACTCCAACCTTTTGTTCTAATTTCCTCCAAGCTACGCGGCGCAGCTTTCCAAATTCCAAACAAAGCCTTTGGGTCAATAGACTTATCGCCTTTCGTGATCGTTGGAGTAGGTACTGTTTCTACAGTTGGGAAAACCTTAACTTCCTTGATTTGTAGCGACTGCAAAAGCTGAATCACTTTTTCTAACTCGCCAACATTATTTAATTCTATTGTTAATCGCATAGTAAATTTATATAAACAATGATTCTTCAACAAGATACAATATTTCCAACGAATCAACCAGTTTGTTAGTTCGTTAATCAAGTAAAAACCGCAAATCCTCCCGCGAATACTTCACCTTCCCCACCCCAATAATCTCCTCCGCCAATTGCGCTTTCCGTCGCTGCAAAGCCAAGATTTTCTCCTCAATCGTATCCTTTGTAATAAATTTTAAACTAATCACCTGCCGCGTCTGCCCGATGCGGTGCGCGCGTGCAATGGCTTGACTTTCCGCGAACGGATTATACCACGGATCGAGCAATAGTACATAGTCGGCGGCGGTGAGGTTGAGACCGGTGCCGCCCGCTTTGAGGGAGATGAGAAAGTGGCGGACGCGCTTGTTGGTCATGAAATTATCAATGTGGTGTTGGCGTTGCTTTTTACTGAGTTTTCCATTGAGTAATGCGTAGGGCGTTTTATGTTCGTCAAATTGGTTTTGGAAGAGGTCGAGGTAGCGGAGGAAGGAGGAGAACATGAGGGTTTTGTGATCGCCGCGTTCCAGTTTAGTGAGTTGTTCTAGTACGTCGTTGAATTTAGCGGATTCGCCCGTGTAATCGGGTTTCACGAGGACGGGATGATTGACGATTTGGCGAAGTTTATTGAGGGTTTGCAGGACGATGGCTTGGAAGTTGAATGCTTTGCTATCTACTTCTTCCAAAAGGAAATTACGCGCAGCGGATTTCTCTTTTTCGTACAGCTTTTTTTGCTCGCCCGTCATGGTGCAATAGAAGATTTGTTCCGTCAATTCGGGTAGGTCTTTGGCGACCATGCGTTTGGTACGGCGCAGTAAAAAAGGCGCGACAAGATTACGTAAAAACTCCGTTTTTTTTTTTTTTTTTTGCTTTTCGATGGGGCGAATAAACTCGCGTTTAAAGTTTTCAAACGAGCCGATGAGATCGGGATTGATGAAACGCATTTGCGCCCAGAGGTCACTGAGCGAGTTTTCAATCGGCGTACCACTGAGCGAAATACGGTGCGCGCTTTCCAATTCATTGATGGCTTTAAATATCTTGCTGTTCTTATTTTTAATGTATTGACTTTCGTCCAAAATGATGTATTCCCACTTGACCTGTTGGAGCAGTTCCACGTCGCGGAGAGCGGTTTGGTAAGTGGTTAATAATACATCAAAACGTCGTAGCAATTTTGGATCTTTGTGGCGTTTTGGTCCGACGTGTTGATAAGTGAGCAGCGTGGGCGCGAATTTTTTAATTTCACTTTCCCAGTTATAAATCA
>JBGCES010000508.1:0-5760 GCA_045106545.1 Saprospiraceae bacterium | reverse complement strand
AGTGATATTTTAAAAGAGGTGTTAAGTATTTTTTTGCAACATCCGAATTTGTCCTGCGTGGTATAAATCGTGCTGAATCAATCCATGTAATAATACGTAAAAAGTGAATTTTCGATTGGGAACATTTTTTTCCAGTACATCGTCATTTTGATTGGCTAATAATTGCAACAATGTCTGTTGGCTTGCTGCCAATTGCTGTTTTAATCGTTCCCACTCTTTTGCATCTACTTCATCGTATTTTATGAAATTAAAATCATCCGCTACATCATAACTGGTATTTCCCGTCAAATGCTGAATGACATAATACCGCCAAGCATACAAATGATGCGTCAATTCCGCAATATTATGGCTAGAGCCGCAACGCAGCAAAGCTAATTCAGGCGTTACTTCCTGCAAACATTCCACAACATTTGGTCCGTGCCACGCCGGTCCGTCATAAGCACGGTGTAGTTGGTCGGAAATTCTTTGTAGTTCGGACATAGCTTTTGATTTTTGTAATCTTGAAAAGGTAAATCCGTCGTATTTTAAATGATTATTTTCTAAATGAATAGATCTTTATTATTACTGAAATAGTTAATTAGAAAACTCAAATGACGGATTTATTTTTTCATTAACTCCTATCGAAAAAGTGGCGCGAAATTAAGTATTTAGTTGAATAAAATTACTATCCATCTAATCCTTGTTCATCTAATATTTTTGAATCCGTTTATTCGTTTATCTTTGCGGCGCAAAAGTGGAGGACAGACATTCTTGTCTGTCAAATCGCATATACGTATCGACAGACAAGAATGTCTGTCCTCCAGAACAAAAATAATTTTGACTTATGTTGATGTTTTTTATCATATTTTATTTACTCCTTTGCTTCGGCTTACAATTGCTATTCAAAAAAGCCAACGTGGACAGTTGGAAAGCGTGGGTACCAGGCTTGAATTTTGTTGAATGGTGTAAACTTATCGGTCGTCCTGCATGGTGGGCAGCATTATTGCTGATTCCATTGGTTAACATATTCATTTTCGCAGGTATGGCAGTGGATATGGTTCGTTCATTTGGTAAGTACGATTTGCTACATTCCGCCCTCGCGGTAATCGCCGCACCTTTATATTTTATCTATTTAGGTTTCCAAAAGGAAGAAGAATACGTCGGAAAAACATTAGAAATAGAAGCTCAATATCTAGCAGATATCGAAGCAGCGCGAGAAGCAAACGATGGGCGTAAATTGAAAAAATTAGAAGCACAAAATCCTTATTCCAAAGGACCAATGCGCGAATGGGTAGAAGCAGTAGTGTTCGCTGTATTTGCAGCAGCATTTATTCGGATGTTTTTAATTGAAGCTTACGTAATTCCTACACCTTCGATGGAAGTTTCGTTATTGGTTGGTGATTTTCTTTTTGTAAGTAAAGCACATTATGGTATTCGCACACCCGAGACCATTGCGATGATTCCATTACTACACAACCGTTTGCCTTTTTTTGATGGTGAATCATACTTGGAATCACCCAGCATTGAATCAAAACGCTTACCTGCTTTAGAATCTATCGATCGCAACGATCCGGTGGTGTTCAATTACCCTGAAGGCGACAGCGTTTATGTATTTCCGGATCGGACTTGGAGTATCCATGATTATCGTCGCAATGCGATTCCAACCTCCTACACAGCAGCAATTAAAGCGGGGCGCAAAGAATTAGTCACACGTCCGATTGATAAAAAAGATCACTATATTAAACGCGCCGTAGCAGTGGCTGGAGATACCTTACAAATCGTGGATCGCCAGTTGATACTAAATGGTAAACCTGGAGTGAATCCAACCAATATGCAATTCATCTATAAAGTGACGATGCCCGAAGGAATGGCGGTAAATCGCTCGGCTTTTGATGATTGGGGCATTGTCCGCGGCGATATTATTGATCAGCAAAATAATATTATGATGCTGGTTTTAAGCGATGAGCAGAAGAAAAAAGTAGAAGGAATGGCAAGTGGTGTAACCGTCGAGCCAATTGATATGGGACAATTTGATCGCAATCCGTATAAAGTATTTCCGCACGATCCTAAAAATTACAATTGGACAGTCGATAACTTCGGACCACTTTACGTTCCAGCGAAAGGAGCGACTATAAAGCTTACGCCCGAAACCCTTGCGCCTTACCAACAGGTAATCGCTAGTTATGAAGGCAATGATCTAAAAGTAACCAACGGAAAAATTTATATCAACGGACAAGAAACCGATGAATATACCTTTAAAATGGATTATTACTGGATGATGGGAGACAACCGTCATAATTCAGAAGATTCGCGGATTTGGGGATTTGTACCTGAAAATCACGTCGTCGGTAAGCCATTATTTATCTGGTTCTCTACTAAGGAAGGTAGTATTTTGAATGGCATCCGTTGGAATCGAATTTTTAGCTCAGCGGATAAGCGGTAAGTTTGGAGGACAGGCATTTCTGGCTGTAAAAATAATAGCAAAAGCCCATTATTCTAACCGAATAATGGGCTTTTACATTTGAACTTTATTTCTCTAAAAACGGTATTTACGTCGTACCTTTTATAAAGGGAACAAACTGAAACTTCCCCAGTTTTTCATTCCGAAATTTCGTCTCCGACAACCTTTCTATTTTATACATATACTGCGTCCGTTTACCAATCGGAACAACCATCATTCCACCAATCGCTAGTTGCTCACACAACACTTTGGGAATTTTAGGCGCAGCCGCCGTTACAATAATTTTATCAAAAGGGGCATAGCGTGGTAGTCCTTCGTAGCCATCACGATGGGAGAGCTTAATATTCCCTAAACCTAATCCCCGCAGCAATTCCTTTGCATGCAGATACAACCCTTCGTGTCGTTCTACCGTATATAATTTTGCACCTAGCGTAGCTAAAATGGCAGCTTGATACCCAGATCCCGTGCCAATTTCTAATACTTTTTCGCGTGGTTGAACATCGAGCAATTCTGTTTGGTAAGCAACCGTATAAGGTTGAGAAATGGTTTGCTCATTACCGATGGGTAATGGCTTATTTTCGTAAGCCATGGATAGGAATGTGGAATCCACAAAGAAGTGACGCGGAATGATTTCAATGGCTTGTAGTACCCGTTCATCCTTGATGTCCATTTCTCTTAATTCGCGCACGAGGCGCCGACGTAATCCTTTATGTACCGTTGTATCTTTCAAATTCATATTTATCTGAGCCACGTAGAGACGTTTATTAAAACGTCTGTACAATAGCGCGATTTGGAACAAAAATAGCAGGTTCAAAAGTATCTGATTTCTTTGAAAAAGACACTTTTTAGCACATATTTCCTTTATCGAATTTTCGTCCCGTCCTATCGAAATTTGCCGCTATTATTAAAGGAGAATTGATATATTATGGAAAACGTCATGCAATGGAGGACAGACACTCTTGTCTGTCAAGTTTGGTTAGTTATACCTACTTGACAGACAAGAGTGTCTGTCCTCCGAACAAAACCACTTTAAATATGAATGCAGCTACTGATAACACCGCACCAACTTTAGAAACGGGCACCTACGAAATTATTCAAAATCGCCTTCAAGGGCAAGCTACTGATCTGCAACAACGTTTGCAACAGCTTAATGCTGCGCGTAAAGAAGTTTTCGGTGCAGTTGAAACGGAATTGATTGCTAACGAACGAATTAATACCCAAAACTACTGTACTGCTCGCGATGTCGTAGCGATTGGCGACCGTTGTATATTTGGTTATAATGTGCATATTGGACTGCGGTCGGACATTCAGTTAGGTGATGTATTTAGTGCATTTCAGTTTGCGGATAATTCGTTCCGAGAAGTAGCTTTGGATTGGCAGCAGAATGAAAAATTTGTTACCGATTTTCAAAATTTATATCGCTATTATAAAAATGCCTTTTTTGCGCGTTTCGTGCGGCAGGAAGCGTATCTATATTTAGTTTTTCAAATCTCCAAAAACGTTGGTGATTTCAAGGCATTCAAGTGGTTAGTGAAAGGAGACGAATTGGTGTACATTGATAACCGCAGCGAACATGAAATCCGCACCGCAGAACAACATGAATTTCGTTGGAAACGCGCTCACCGCGACGATCAGCGTAAAGGAACACACCCGCACGTTAGCGTTTTGGATCGCGTTTTTGTAGAAACGGTTGGTGGGGATTTAACCATCAAAATAGAAGATAATACCGATGATGGATTAGGAATCTATCGCGAAGAAGTAGAGTATTCTGACCAAACACTGGATGATGCAGAATTTTTATACGCTGATTTAGGCAACTTAATTGCGTTAAAAATTCGTCCATATCAGCAAGAATACCGCTATTTTATTTTTAATGAAAAAATGCAACGCGTGCAGCGCATTGACGCGTTGGAAGATAGTGGTGTATTGCTGCCAGATAATCACGGATTGTTATTTGCCAACGGCTATTATTTGCAACGAGGTGAGTATAAAATTTTCCCAACGGAAGTCAGCGATTTGCAATTTGAAAAACGCATTGCTTCCCCCAATGGAGAGGATTATTTGTACATATTTTTAAATCAACAATCAGGAACTTACGTCTTGCTGTCTTATAACGTCATTGAGCAAAAAGTGGCAACACCCATTATTTGTCATGGCTATACGGTCTTTCCTAACGGCGAATTATGTTATTTCCGCGCAGAGGACGAGCCGACGAAACACCACGTCATTCAAATTTGGCAAACGCCTTATTTGAGCGGAGAAACCGTGCCGAGTACGCATACGGATAGCTATTTGTATAAAGTAGGGAATAAGGATATTGTGAAAGCAATGGCGGAGGTGAGTGCCATTTTATCGCTGACGCAAAAAGAAGATTCGTATGCTAATTTGTACGACGACTTGGTGAAAATGACCAGTGATTTGCTCGATGCTTATTACTGGATTGATAAGGCGCAGGCGTTTGAATTGCATTTGCCCGTACAGCAAATTCGCGAAACGGCAAATGCTGCAATTGGCGAGTACGAAAAGAAAATTAGCATTCAACGAGCGACAGAAGCAGAGATTCTGCGAGTGCGTACGAAGTCGGATGATTTATTTCAAAAAGCAAAACGAGCATCTTTCTCGACGGTCGATGATTATGTCAATCTACTAGCTGAGTTGCGTATTCTACGCGGTGAAATCATCACTTTGAAAGCGTTGCGTTATACCGACTTAGAATTGATTCAGCAGTTGGAAGAAACCGCGATTGAGGTAACTGGACAGTTGTCAGAAGGTTGTGTGAATTTCCTTTTGGAAGAAAATGCACTCGATCCGTACCGCACAAAAATTGAAACACAAAGATTTGATTTACAGCAA
This sequence comes from Saprospiraceae bacterium, assembly GCA_045106545.1. GTDB lineage: Bacteria > Bacteroidota > Bacteroidia > Chitinophagales > Saprospiraceae > JBGCES01. The sequence continues at coordinate 467 of JBGCES010000508.1, read as the reverse complement.
GTTAATACGGGCAAAGAGGCAGAGGAAGTTCTGAATAACGTGGATACAATCGGCGGAGAGTTAGAATTGCTCATCGACATTGTTTCTAATTTGAAAATTGAAGACGCGACACAGACGACGCGGATTATTGATAATATTTCGGCGTTTTATGCACAGTTAAATCAATTAAAAGCGAATGTTCGTCGTCGCCGTAAAGAACTGACGGGTACGGAAGCAATTGCCGAATTTAATGCGCAATTAAAACTCTTGGATCAGGGAATTATCAACTATTTGGACGTAGCTGATACGCCTACTAAGTGTGATGAATACCTGACGAAGTTGATGGTGCAACTAGAGGAATTAGAAAGCAAATTCGCGGAATTTGACGAGTTTATCGAAAGCATAACCGATAAACGAGAGGAAATTTATAACGCTTTTGAAACGCGTAAAAAGAACCTTGTCGAATCGCGTAATAATCGCACCACGGC
>JBGCES010000507.1:0-12188 GCA_045106545.1 Saprospiraceae bacterium | reverse complement strand
CTAAGTTGCGCCGATAAAACGCATTACTTTCTTCCGCAGTCGAAAAACCCGCATATTGCCGAATCGTCCACGGACGTACTGCGTACATTGAGCTGTACGGTCCCCGTAGATTAGGTGCAATACCCGCAACAAAATTGAGGTGTTCCGCCTCGGCAATATCCGCAGCAGAGAAGGCAGGTTTGACCCTAATCTTTTCGGGCGTTTGCCACCTTTGATCAGAAGCAGTCGCCCGCTCTTTGAGTATATTTTTATCAAGTGGTTGGTTTTTAAAATCTGGTCGTGCCATTGTGAGCGGTTGACGGTGGACGATTGACGGTTGGGCTGTTTAATATAAAAAAAGACTAACTATTTTCTCGAACAGAGTGAGAAAATATAAAATTTAAAAGTACACTAAATACGTGAAAAACGATTCAGATCGTAACATGTCTTTTTCAGTTTACATTAAAACTAGTATTTAACAGCGCTCTGGTTTATAGTCAATACGTCAGCTGATTAGGAAAGAGGTAAAATTAAGGAAAAGGTAAGTTTGTTGGTAAAAAACGGTTATTTAGCCTTTAGTAAATCTTCGTTTAAAGAACATACTTTCTACTTTCAAATACCTGTACCCACACAAAGAATAATTATTACTATGTCCTATTTATCTGTTTCCAACCTCCATCACCTCTACTATGAAACCCTTGGCGAGCCATCCAATACGCCCATCCTCTTCCTCCACGGCGGTCCAGGCGCAGGCTTTTCGGAAGACGAAAAAGAATTCTTCGATCCCGAAAAGCACTACGTCATCTTCTTTGATCAACGCGGCGCGGGGCGTAGCAAACCATTTGGCAGCATTAAAGAAAATACGACCGATCATTTAGTGGAAGATATTAATACGATTTTAGATTATTTTCAATTAGAAACGGTCTGGTTGTTTGGCGGCTCGTGGGGTAGTACGTTAGCGCTGGTGTATGCAATTCGTTATCCGCAGCGGGTACGGGGATTGATTTTGCGGGGAATATTCTTAGGCAATCAAGCCGGCATTGATCACTTTGTCGGAGGTGGAGCAGCACCCTTCTATCCTGAATACTGGAAGCGGTTTATTAGTCACGTTCCTGCTGCCGAGCGTGAGCGATTAGTAGCATTTTATTTAGAAAAAATGCTGGATAAAGATGACGAGACGCGGCGGCATTTTGCGTATGAATGGGCGTTTTATGAAATGGCGATTTACAAACAAAACCTGACAGAAACGGAGATTACGGTTTTGGTGGAAGGATTGCCTTTTGAATCATTAGGTATCATGGAAGCCTATTATTCTGCGAATCGCTGTTTTTTACCTGATAATTATATTTTGGATCATTGTGCGGTGATTAAAGATTTACCAATTGCGATTGTGCAAGGCAGACAGGATATGATTTGCCCGCCGCAGTTTGCTTACCAATTATATCAGCGATTAAATAATGCAACTTTGACGTTCACCAATGCAGGACACGCGGCGGGTGAAACAGAAACGAAAGCAGCGCTGATAGATGCTTTAATATTGGTTAAAAAATAACTTTCCCTTTGAATTTTTCAATTAGCCTGCCCCGAAGAATTTAGGGGATAAATTTCTGAATAAAAACCATTCATTCAAGAAATTCATCATTTGAAAAATGGGAAAGTTATTTTTTAATGGTTAATCAACAGAATTACTTTAAGCAGAAATAATAAAAATAAACAAAACAAAAAGTTTTTATTTACAATTATTTGTTTTTAATTTGTACTGACTTACACATTTTCCCTTCCTTTTTCCTAATTGTCCTTTACCCAAAATTTAGGTATCCTACACATTATTACTATACTTTAGAAAACTTAGTGGCGAAGACAAAATAAATTAGACCATTATATCCCGAGACAAGCATCGGGACAGGCTTTGTTCTTTCTTCCTCTAACTGCGTTAAAAATGCGCGTCGTAGCTAAGGCTCCCGAGACAAGCGTCGGGACAAGTTATGACTGTGCTTTTTGCCTTGTTAGCGAAAAAAATAACGGCGTATAATTTGGTCTACTTTATTTCATCTTCGCCACTTAAAACACAGAGATTTCAATGAACATATTTCAATCTGGTACGCTCGTACCTGTGTTGCCTATGCAACGCCTGAAACTTCGTTTGCAATTTTACGATTCCGTTAGTGCTGGTTTTCCATCTCCAGCGGATGATTTCATCGAGCAACGATTAGACTTAAATCAGTATCTGATTACCAGTCCGTCCAGCACCTTTTTTGTGCGAGTAGAAGGATTTTCGATGCAAAATGCGGGTATTTATGAGGGAGACATTTTGATTGTAGATCGCAGTCGAAATTTGAAAAATAAAGATGTGATCGTCGCTTACATTGATGGCGACTTTACCGTCAAACGCTACATTGAGCATCAGGGACGGCATTTTTTAAAACCCGAAAATCCCGCTTATGCGGTAATGGAAATTCAAAAAGATATTCCTTTTCAAGTTTGGGGCGTCGTGACGCATGTTATTCATCAGCCGTATGAAATATAGAACGACTTATTTCGCATTGGTGGATGCTAATAACTTTTATGCCAGTTGCGAACGCGTTTTTCGACCTGCTTTGCGCAAACGTCCGATTGTCGTCTTGTCTAATAATGACGGCTGTGTGATCGCGCGGAGTAACGAAGCGAAGCAGTGGATTGAAATGGGTGCGCCTTATTTTAAAATTCGACAATTGGTGCGACAGCATCGGATTGCCGTCTTTTCGAGCAATTACGAATTGTACGGCGACATGAGCGAACGCATGGTCGAAACGCTGCGTGAACATTGCGCAGATATTGAAGTGTACTCCATTGACGAGTCGTTTGTCAAATTTCAACTCCACGCGCAGACACCCGCAAAGTTGACTTATTTGGCGCTACAAATTCGACAACGCATTTTGCAAAATATAGGTATTCCCGTTTCTATTGGCATTGCCTCGACCAAAACCTTGGCTAAATTGGCGAATCATATTGCAAAAAAACAAACGCTGGATGGGGTTTATTTTTTGGATGATCACGATCCGATTTTAGCTGTGATTCCGATCAAAAAGATCTGGGGAATCGGAAAAGGTTATCTACGAAGATTAAGTATTAAGCAGGTAGAAACGGTAGCCGAGTTACGGCAAGTTGAAGAACAGTGGATGCGGCAAGAATTTGGCGTAGTCGGTTTAAGATTGCTCAAAGAAATTCAAGGTATTCCGTGTTACGATTTGGAAGATGCGCCGACGCAACGGAAATCGGTTATGGTATCGCGGAGTTTTAAAAAGGATATTTACGATTTAGATATTTTACAAGAAAAGGTTGCCACTTTTGCTACCCGCGTAGGAGAAAAGCTGCGTCAGCATCAGCAAATTGCGGGCGTATTGACAGTTGGGTTATGGCTGAATAAATTTAACAAATTGCATCTTAATCGACGGCGCTACTTTACGCGTACCATCGAACTACCGCTGGCGACTAGCAATACGAACGAGTTGATCGCTTACGCACAAATGTTGACGAAACACTTATACGAACCAGAAAATAATTATAAAAAAGCGGGTGTATTGGTGCATGGACTACGTCCCGCTAATGTATTTCAAGCCAACTTATTTCATTCAGAAGCACAAAACTTACGTTTCCAAAAGGTCATGGAAACGATGGATGGGCTCAATCAACAAATGGGAAGACATACGATACATTTCGCAGCGACAGGCAATCAGAAAAAGCATTTACGCCCTACGGCGCAATTCAAATCACCTAGTTATACGACCAATTGGAGCGACTTGATGAAAGTTAAATAGTACGGAAGTTGAAAATAATTACCAATATGCTTCTACGAACTCATCAAAACTGATCGGCAGTCGCTGCAAAACTTTTTCTACATCTCGACTAACGATCGCCTCTTTACCCGTTTCACGTACAATTCGATAGAGCATCACGACGTGTTTAGCGGCAGCTATACTCCAGCCTTCACTTACTTTTTTATCAATATAATCTTCATCGCTGAGCGGAATATACTGTACAGGTTGATGTAAATGAAGGGCAATTTTTTGCGCTACCTCGTCATGACTAAGCGCTTCGTCGCTGGTCAATTCATATACTTTTCCTGCGTGTTTGTCTTCCAATAAACAACGAACAACAACGGCTGCGATATCGCGCACATCAATAAATGCCGTTTGAGAATCTCCCGCAGGCAAATAAAATTTACCTGCTGCCTTGATACTCTCCTCGCCAATCCAACTTGTAAAATTTTGCATAAACCAGCCTGGTCGAATAATGGTATAAGGCAGTTCGCTGTTTTTGACCAATTGTTCTATTTGATATAACGGTTTGCCTTTTATGGTAGCAGTAGTACGTCCAGAACTAAACACAACATGTTGAATATCAGAATCTTGTGCAGTTTTCAAAAATTGTTCCACACTGTCTGCTGGATTATCTTGAGGAGCGATAAAGAACACTTTTTGTATATCTTTTAGCGCAGCAGCAAATGTTTCCGTACGATTAAAATCGAATTCAACTAAATCTGCGTTTCCCGTAAATTGAGCCTTCGCTTTCGCTAAATCACGCGTTGCAATACGTGGGTAGAGTCCCCTTACTGCAAGTTGTTTGATAATTTCTGAACCGATATTTCCAGTTGCTCCAATAATTAAAGTTTGCATAGAGTTGAATTTGGCACAAAAAGTGAATAAATAAAAATGTTGTATTTTAAATAATTATATTAAAATTATTTTAATTTTTAATTTCAAACTGTATCTTCGCATTAGATTTAACCTCTTAAACTCCCTTTTTTTACTACCTCCTGCCGACAGATTATTTAGTTTAACCTATCAAGGTACTTTTGAGTGTAGTGTGCTTATTACTAGTAAACACGCTGCAAGCTAATGTTTACCGACCATTTTCATATTTTAGTTAACCAGTGATCGATACACTTAGTTGACCTAAATAGATTTTATCTTCTGACGAGTAAGGGCAAGCAAAACCTATTATTTAAAAATCTGAATCACCGTAATTTTTTCTACCCCCATAAGTAACGGCAAAACAATAACTCCGCTATTGGGACGGTTTCTTTTGCCATTATTAATTTAATTTAATTTTAATTAAACAAACGCTACGGGATTTCAACAGTCATGTTCAAAAGATGAAAATTCTATTTACCCTGTTGGGTGTAATAGGTAGCTGCTTGTTGGGAATAGCACAATTACCAATTACACCACCGCCTATGTGCGGACAGGAAACCACTGCCGCTGAACTTGAATTACTCATTCAGCAGCGAGCTGACATTCAAAAACATACGGTTTCATTTGCCAAAGCCCCCGTATCTATACCATTAACGATTCACTTAGTAGCTCGTTCTAATCAACAAGATGCGCTCACTGAATCACAACTCAACAAAACAATTTCAGAATTAAACACGAAATTTTCATCCGCTAACGTACAGTTTTTCACTTGCGGAATTCATCTAATTGCCGATGATAATTATTTCGATTTTAATAAAGCATTAGAATCCGAAATCACTCAAGCCCACAACGTAGAAGGCACCTTAAATTTATATTTTTTCAATAACATCATTAGCGGAAACGGATTGATCTGTGGTTATGCTTATCTGCCAACTGCAGACAAAGATCACATCCTATTAACCAATGATTGTGTCGTGAACGGAACGACTCATTTGCACGAAATGGGGCACCATTTAGGTTTATACCATACGCACGGAAAATCAAATCAAGTACTGACCGATGAATTAGTAGATGGTTCTAATTGTACGAGCGCAGGAGATGAAGTATGCGACACACCCGCTGACCCAAATTTAGCTGATTCCGTAAATGACGAATGTATTTATTCGGGCCATCTATCCGATGCTAATGGGGATGCTTATCAACCTAATCCGCATAATTTCATGGCTTACGGCAACAATGACTGCCGAAACTTTTTCACAGAAGGACAATATCAGCGGATGGCTTATTTCGCGGATCAGCTGCGTAAAAAATTAACTTGTTCTTCTTTTTCAGTTGATTTTACGGTCAACAAAAACGTTGAACATTGTCAGCACGATTTAACGGTACAATTCACAGCGGATATAGTACATCCAAATCCGAGTCAACTTACCTACGCCTGGGACATCAATAACGATGGAAAAGTAGATTATGAAACTTCTAAACCACAACATACGTATGCTAAAGCTGGCATTTATAGCGTATCCCTAATCGTATCAGATGGAACGCAACAAGTATCAGCGATCAAAAAAGATTTGATTCAACTGGTACCAGCGATTACTTATGATTTTACGGACAGTTTAGAAACAGGTATTGCGCTATGGTCGGTACAGAATCCAGATGAGGCGATGACTTGGGGGGTGGATGAAACCTCCGCGTGTACCGAGAAAAATGGTGTAGTCCGATTTAATAATTTTAATTACAATGCCATCGGGCAACGTGATTACTTACAGTCGCAGCGGATTGATTTACGTCATTTTAATAGCCCGCAGCTTACTTTTCAACGTGCTTATGCGCCTTACAGCAATAGTTATTCTGATGAATTAGCTATACAAATTTCTACAGATTGTTTTACAAATGATGTTAGAACAATTTATCAGAAAAAGGGTCAAGAACTCGCTACAGCGGAAATTTCTACGGTTGTTTTTCAGCCTCAGCAATGTAGTGATTGGCAAGTGGATACCATTGATTTACAGCCATTTAATCATACAGAGGTAAGCATTCGTTTCGTCAACATCAATGGATATGGAAATTACTTATATTTAGATAATATTAGTGTTAATGAGCAGATAGTCGAGCCACTTAGTATCAATGATAATTCGCGGGAGATGCTAGATGAATCAAATCATTCTAGCGTAGTACAAACAGAAACACAGGTTTATCCGAATCCTGCTAAAGACCAAATTTGGGTAGTCACTCCACCGCATAAGTCGCGGCTATTGACTTACCAAATCAGCAATACAGAAGGACAAATTTTACAAAGTGAAGCACGTGAAGTAGAAGCGGAACAACCGAAATTTTCGGTGGATGTGAGTGAATTAGTAGCGGGTGTTTACTTTTTACAGATAGTTGATAATCAACAAATTAAAACAAGAATTTTTACTATTTTTTAGGGTCATTCTATGCAATGATTAACTAAAGATTAGGGTCTTTTTTAAATGGTATAATTGGGCAATTGCGCACCACGGCAAACGGCAAGTGCGATTGTCCAGTTGTACACTTTTTAAAAATCAAAAAGAGATAATTCGCACCTAAATTAAATTACACCGAACAACCGTTCATTCCTTTTTAACTGATAGAAATAAGTTGCCTCCGCGCCAAATCCTTGCGCCAGTTTTCCTTCCGTTCGATTAAAGTCTAAAGTAATCTGCCTACCTGCATGCCCTTGAATCAATGTATTGTACATTAATGCAGCTGCTCCATTTTCCTGCCCAGCGGGACTAACGACGGGTAGAAAGCTCACTACTTTATGATGACTATAAATATAAAAATCTGCTGCGACCAAATCGCCATTGGTGTCTAAAACGCCCGTAGCAAAGCCCAATCCACGATGTAAAACATTGTACATAATCCGTTGTACACCGTGAAAATCACGTGCGGATTGATTGCTATGCTTCGTGTGTTTTTTATAAAAATCTGCCAGTAGCTCAGGTTTAAACCCACCGCTAATCACGTAGCCAACTTCTTCCGCCTTACCTAATTCACGAAGTAAATCAGCAGAGTACTCCGCCGAAATTTCTTCGTAAGAACGATTCAAACCCAAATAATAATTGGCTTGTGGCGTAGTCGTAAATGCTAGTTTTTCTACTGCACTATTACGATCATTCAATGACATCTCCCAATACTTATACTCCGCTGGAATCGCATCTAAAAACGCTTGAATACGCTGTTTAGAAAGCATATTTATTGAATAGATACCCAGTTCTCGAATCAAGCTAGGCTGATGTAACTCCTTCTTATTCAGCCAGTTATTCCGATAAACTAACGGCATAACTGATTCATAATTATTCTCCACCAGTCCGTCCCATTCCCGCGCAATTGCATCTAAATACCAAGTGTAACCAAACACATTTCCATTCGGCGCATAATGCACACAGCCGTTCCAACGCGGCTTTTCAATATCTTCTCGTTTCACTAATTTAATGTCCATGACAACTTAACGTTTGATCAAAAAAAAGGTTAATAGAAAAATAAAAAGGGTCAGAGAATGTGCATTTCCCTGACCCTTTTTATTTTACCTTTTCTCAAATTAATACTTTAAACAAACGTTATGTCCTTCGGAGAAAAATTGTAATGCGGCCATGCCTCCTACCCCACCATTTCCTGATTGTTTGATTCCCCCTTGCTCTGCACGTAACTCTCGCATTTGCCAGCAATTGACCCAAGTCGTCCCGACTCGAATTTGTTCCGCCATGCGCCCTGCGCGACTGCTATCTTTGGTCCATAAAGTAGCCGATTGCCCGTAGCGACTATCATTTGCCAATCGAATGGCTTCTTCTTCTGTATCAAACGGCATGATCGTAACCACTGGCCCCGTAATTTCATCTTGATTAGTACGACTCGTAACGGTTACTCCTTCGACCACAGTCGGACGAAAGAAATAGCCTGCTTTAAATTCTCCATCCATTTCGGGAATATTGCCGCCACAGAGTAGCGTTCCTCCTTCCATTTTGGCTACATTGACGAGCTGTTCTATCTCCCGCTGTTTTTCTTTAGAAATCAATGCGCCGATATCAGTAATGCTAGCAAAAGGATCGCCTAATTTTAAGTAGGAGCAGCGTTTAATAAAAGTTTCCTTAAATGTAGGGTACAATTCGCGTTCAATTAAAATGCGGGAAGTAGCATGGGCAGATTGACCCGTATTGACAAAACAGGAACGCAGCGTTTCTATCATCATCTGATTAAAATCACAATCAGCAAAAACAATAGCCGCATTTTTACCGCCTAATTGTAAGGAGAGCTTTTTTAACAATGGCGCAGCCACGGCAGCAATTTCTTTTCCAGTGCGCGTATCTCCAGTGAAAGCAATCGCACTGACTTTAGGATGTTGAATAATGGGCATTCCAGCCTCTTCCATTGTCCCGTGAATAATATTTAATACGCCCGCTGGCAGTCCTGCTTTCATCGCAGCTTTTGCTAATTGATGAGCAGTCATGGGTGTATAATTGGATGCTTTAACGATTACACAATTGCCCATTGCTAGTGCGGGAGCAAGTCGCAAAGTTAAATCTTGCAAACTCAAAGTATTGTGCATAATACAACCCACAATCCCAACTGGACGACGCAGATGATAATTAATCGCCTCACCCTCTACGGGATAAGCACTCGCTCCTTCATGTAAAATAGCGGTCGCAAAAAAACGAAAATCGGAATGTACGCGCTCCATATCTTGCGAGACTACGGCAGTTAATGGTTTACCATTATCGATACTTTCAGCCCGTGCTAGCGCGCTCATGTTTTGTTCAATAATATCTGCTAACCGTAATAAAATACGATGCCGTCGCTTAACGCCACAAGAAGACCATTCAGAAAATGCGCGTTCGGCTGCTTCTACAGCGCGTTGCACATCATCGGTATCGCTGGCAGGAAAATAAGAGTAGATTTTCCCAGTCGTTGGATTATAGTTATCAAGAAACTTCCCATTCGCAGCGGGTAGCAATGCATCGTCGATAAAATTCTTGATGTACTTGTTGGTACGCATTAATCAGTAAGTTGGTTAATGAATTTGTTATTTTATGACCGAGATCGGGAAAACATTAAAGGAATATTTATAAACTAAAATCGCAGGTGATAAATTAGGATTATCTGACTATATAAGGGGAAGCTCTAGAAAAGATTTAAACGGATAACCGTGTGTGGTCAACAAATTTAATTAATCACAGCGGCTGTGCAAAAATAAATGCATTAAAATTTTAATATAAAAATCAGAATAGCTCTATTTTACCGAAGTAATCATCTATTTTGATTCTTCAAAAAAATTAATAAAACACTGCTATCATGCGAATAATCCTCTTTTTGTTACTATTCAGTGAATGTCTATCTGCGCAAACGGACTCGCTAAATTTTCCAGCAAGTTGGTCAGGAAAGTGGCAGGGTACATTAGAAATTTTTTCTGAGAAAGGTAAACAGCAAGAACTACCGATGCAATTGCACATTCTTCCGATGGATACGTCTGACCGCTACACTTGGACGATTATCTACGGCGAGGATGAAAAGACTGGAACACGTCCTTATGAATTGGTGACCATTGATGCAGAGAAGGGATTATATGCGATTGACGAGAAGAATTCCATTCAAATGGAAGCCTTTCTTTTAGGTGGTAAATTATTCCAACGTTTTGAAGTGATGGGTTCTCTATTACTGACGACCAACGAACTACACGCAGACGGGACTTTGAGTTGGGAAATTATTTCGGGTAAGTTAGAACCAGTTAGTGTCACTGGAGATCAGAAAGTAGCAGGAGAAGATATTCCACCCGTACAAGCTTTTCCAATTGGCGTTCTGCAACGGGCAGTTATGAAGAAGATGGAATAACTCTCTTTTCTAAGTAGTAAGACAGATTTAAACCATCAACTAAATCACCATAATTGCTTGATTATCAAGGGGAATTTATTCATTCCATCATTCCCTAATTCTGTCATTGTACTTATCTGCTCCTTAATCACCATCGCGAATACCACTTCCGAATCGTTTCCTCTGCTACTTTTCCTTGAGGATCATAGCCCTTTTCGGGATTGCCATCTTTGCGCGGCATGTCGTGAAACCATTTCCATAAAAAGCCGCCACGCCACCAGTCGGTTTGCCCAAAAACGGCGTACATCGCTTCCAATGCATTCGCCTGTGCTTGTTCATTAACCGCGAGATCGGATAGTTCTTTTTCTAATAACCAGTTTTTAGACGCACAATAATCGACGCTCAAATAACCGTATTCGGTAAAAATAACGGGCCGATCATATTTGCGTTGTACGCGCTGAATCGCATATTGATGTGGTAACCAAGCCGTTTTGATTTTACTTACACTAGGTAAAGCATCATCTACCAGCGGAAAATAGGCATCTACGCCGATATAATCTAATGCGTCCCACCACTTGATGTATTGATATTCGTCCCAATTCGCCGCATAAGTTAATTTACCACTATAGCGCTGGCGGATTTTTTTAATCAAATCCCGCCAATATTGCTCGCGTTTGACACTGCTATTTTTAAATTCCGTCCCGATACAAAGCAATTCTACACTCCGTTCCTCTGCTGCCGTTGCCATCGGTAAGATAAAATCCTCATAAGAACGTTCCCACGCCTGCCAATCTGCTTCATTGTCAAATTTAATATCTCCAGGCCAACTACCTGGTACATAAATTTGCGGCTTGAGCATGACCTTCATATTATTCTCTTTCGCAATTTCTACCGTTTTTTTGTAGCCATCGGGACGTTCCCCCCACCACTGCCCACCGAATTGGTTATAACGCACTCGCGGATCATTGAGTCGTCCAAAGCCGTAGGGAACAACGGCTACCCAATCTGCTCCAACTGCCTTGATAGGCGTCATCGGATTGGTTTCAAATGGTCGCGGTGGAGCAACTAAACTAATACCATCCAACATTTCTGGTGGATACTTTCCAGTATTTGAAGTAAATGGAATGGTAAATGCCAACAGAAAAACTAGGCTAACGAATAATAAAAAGCGCATTTTAATTCAGTTCGAAAATGAATAAATCAGTGATTGTTCTAATAACAATTGCTAAAACGCTTCGTTGCATAGCAATCGATATTATGAGTTTATTAAAACATTTATTTCATATGGTTATTTCATTGTAAATTTTATAATTATTCCCGTTTATTTTAAAAATATCTACTCCAATCGCCTATTTTTTTTAATGATTCAGTTATTAAAATCAATAATCATTGAAAAAATTATAATTGAATAGTCGTTTTTAGTGCCAGTAATTATCAAATTATCAACAATTAATCTAATTAGTTATCAAATTTGCATAAAAATACAAATTTTGTTAAAAAATTTGCACCTTAACCTAAACTGCTATACATTTGTATTAACAAAACGGAAATAAAAATGATTATTTCTAAATTTGAAAATCACACTGTAAGATGATAAATCTGGCATCCACCCCCTCCTGTCTCGGGGGTGAGGAATCTGGGATAAATTCCGCAATACTGCGGAACTAACCACCTCGTGAAGGTTCGAATCCTTCTCTTACAGCCTTT
>JBGCES010000506.1:0-2542 GCA_045106545.1 Saprospiraceae bacterium | reverse complement strand
TAAATAATTTTTGAAAGCAGCTCTACGTGGGTAGTGCGCAGCGTCCATCGGACTTGGATCCAATTTCGGGAATTTCAAATCTTGGGCTGAAAGATCAGCTACAAAGAAAATCGCTAAACATAGCAATAGAATGGTATGCTTTAAATTCATAAGTATTAGGTATGATGTTACTAAATTAAAAATCTCGGTAAAGATATTAGATTTTATTATTAGGTAACTGTTGTGAAAACGTTAATGCAGCTAAATGTCCGCTTGGATAAAGTACATCACTTCCCCAACCCATCCATATACTCAATAATCGCCACCCGCACGTCCTTCCCTTTAGGGTAATCCTTCTTTTCTAATGTCCCCTCTTTCACAAACCTTTTTAACAAATAATCATTGATGGCAATCACATAATTCTGATTTGCCTGAATGGGCTGTCCTGCTATCGTTCCGGTATGGTTTTCTACATTATAGGTCAATTGCTGTACTTGCAGATAACTACCGCTGCCATATTTTTCAACCAATCCTGTTTTTAAAATAGAAAGCAACGTATCTCCTTTCATTTCCGCCGCTGAAACGTAACCTGGGAAAGGCAAAGTTTTAAAAATACCGATGGCTTCGATGTCATTTTCCAGATGATCTTCGATGCGTACCGAGCCGCTATTCATCATACTGGCAACGGCGGGTTGTGGTGAATTAGCGATTAAGGCTTGGCACATCATCGCACCGAGATTGGTCTGTTCGTAGCGGATTCTACTCGCATCCAAAGGTACTTTCGCGGTATAAATCACTTTGTTGGGTTCGGGATAAACGTCTTTGATGCGTTCGTTCAGTTGCGTTTCCCACTTGCTGACGACGGCTTTGGTGGTCGGTTCTTGGGCGAGTTGTTCACCGATTTTGACCAGTTCCGATGTGAATTCATACGTTCCCATTCCGTTATTGACTTTAAACCGATGTACGTAAGCCGTTTTTGCATCCGCGTCGGCTTTCGTAATGACGACATCGCCGACTTGCACTTTCATATTTTTATGTTCGTGTCCACCCATGATTAAAGGCACGTTGGGCAGCATCGCGGCGAGTTCCATGTCTTCGCGGATACTCAAATGGGTCAAGCCCAAAACGAAATCGGTGGAACAATTCAAATCCAAATAGTCTTGTACGGCTTTGGCTTTGAACTCTTGATAAACCACGTAGTCTTTGGGATTGGAATTGATCGTCGCACCGAAAAAGCCGATGTCCAGCATCGTTCCATCCGCATCGTTGATTTGCCACGTGTAGGTTTCCGCAATGCGCTCTGCTTGTCCATTTTTTACTTGATAAAACGGCTGCAACTTTTCGGCGGGTGATTGCGCCGTAAAAGGCGGCGAAGTATCGAGTTGTTTTTGCAATACATTCGCACCTACCCAAGCGAAATCGGATAGGTTAATCCGTTCCTGCAATTGCGCTTCCGAGAGGTCAAATTCGTGATTGCCAAAAGCGACTAAATCTACACCAGCCGTATTCATGGCTTCCACCATTTGCTTTCCTGCCACGGGCTTTTTATCCGCGCCTTTGATCGTTCCGTACAGCGACGGATTTAAGAAATCACCCGCTAAAACGAAGAGCGTATTCGGGTTTTCTTTTTTTAATTGTTGATGCAAAGTCGCCAGTCGCGCCATACCACTGACCTTGCCACCTTCTTGAGTGGAAATTTCGTACACATCGTTGATTTGCAGTATGGTAAATTCGATGATTCCGTCGTCCGTGATTGAATTCGAAGTAACGGTTTGGGTGGTTTTACAACTTACGAGAAATAGCGCAAGTGTAAAGAAAGAGAGTAAGGTTTTGGTTGAGTTAAACATAATTGGATGTTAAGTGAGTTAAATAATCGTACATCGAGCGGATGTGCTCTGCAAGGCGGATTTATTACAACCTGAGGATATGAAGCGAGCTTTAGCAAATACAGAAATTAGTTTGTCTTGACAATACATACGCCTATCCACAAGATAGCAAAATTCAAACAGAACAAACACCATTGGTGGGAATGGGTAAAAAAGGAAAGAGTAAAAAAAAATTACTTATCAAAAAAGAATTCGGATGATTCTTAAAGATTATGGGATAGAGTAAGATGGAGAACGGCAGCAGTTTTCGCTTAGAACTCTTAGTTAAAAACTATCACATTTGTGCGTTTGTTAGAATATTGTTACTTTTTTCATTGAAAAAAAAGTAACCAAAAATTCTAGTATTGTAAACTCGCTCCGCTCAAACAGTACAATACCTGCCGCCCGCCGAGTAAGTGCTTAGCCTTTTTGTATTAATTGTTTGGCACATGAGAAATTACTAGGATAATAGAAGGTAGGCTTTACATTAAAAAGACTAAGTAACGGTCAAAAAATAACTTCCTCATCTGGACAGGTCAAATTTCTCTCATTTTCCACTTGAAATCAGTCCCCGAGACAAGCGTCGGGGCAGGCGGCGTATCAACAATTCTCCTTCTTTCAAACGACACTTAGCGAAGCGATCTCACGACCAAAGGAAGTAAACTGAGAAAAACTATACACTGTCCAGCTTGAGTAAC
>JBGCES010000505.1:0-2659 GCA_045106545.1 Saprospiraceae bacterium | reverse complement strand
CACTGGTAAAAGAAATAATCGGAAAGGTATGTGATACATCAATCAGATAAGAAAACGTACTGGTTGGACTCGCCGAAAAAGCAGGCGCAGTCGCAATCGCACGTAGATTTGTCGTGGTCGAGAAAGTTAACGGAATGCTATAGACGCTACTATTTTCGGTAGGAGCAGTACCGTCCGTTGTGTAGTAAATCGTTGCAGTGGGCGTAGGTGTACTTAATGCTACCGTTAGTCCACTAGCGTATAAGCCAGCTACTTGCGAAGCTTCAACCGCTGCGGCTGGTCCATTATTCGGGATACCGTTGGGTGCGCCCGGTGTAGGTTCAAAGTAAAAGGCAAAATCACCAATACCGTCGGGCGAACGTCCTTCGGACACGTCGGTCAGTTGTTCTCCATAAGTGTAGGAATCAATAATAGTGCTGCCATTTGCCGCCGTGATGATGACATTTTCGCCGCCACCGCTCAACTTGGCATCTACGTGTAGTTCGCCTTGCGTAGGTTCGCCATCGAACCAAACGATTAAAAAACCATCGGCAGGAATAGTAGTCAGTGTAGGATTAGTGGTAGGAATTTGCCATTTGTTGGGTTCAAGCAAATCATCTGAAAGATACAAGCCGCCAATGTTGATGGGTTGGCTACCGAAGTTGTAAATTTCCACCCAGTCATCAAAATCGCCGAACTCATCAGCGATAGTGGAACCGTTGGATGCCATAAATTCATTAACGGCAAGGGTTTGGGCGTGGGACAGGTGGACAGCAAACAGCCACAGCCCTGCTACCATTAGGTAGTAGAGAATTTTGTTCATAGTTCAAGTTTTGGCTTGGAAGCGCAGCGGGTAGGAAATGAGGAATGATAAATGATGAAAGGTGAATTATTGACCTGGGGATAGGTCTTTCTTTCAAATTTCAAAGGGGATACACTTATTGGTTTCAAATTCCTAATAAAATGTTGTAAATGAAAAATCGAGGGTGATTTACAACAGGGAGGGAGTATTTAGATTCGCCGATTATTCCAAATAAAAATTAGGATAAAAAATAGAAGGGAGTAATTAGAAAATGTAAAAGTCAAAATGTAGAATAATAGATGTAAAAGTATCCAACAGGTACGTTTACATTGAACTGTCTAGCAAAATCACTTTTTGAAAATTATAAGGAGGGAATAAATTACCGCAGTAATTTGGTTCAAAAATAAGCCTTTGAATTTTAAAAATGGCATATTCTCTTAGTTTTTTACAAATTACCAATCGTTTTAAACGAGATGAACTGATACTGCTTATAGCAATATCAGTTCATATTATAACTTACTGTAAGGTATAAAAATTACGCATTATTTTACCAGCTTCCTCCAGCACCTCCGCCACCAAAGCCGCCGCCGCCAAAGCCACCGAATCCACCTCCTCCGAAACCGCCGCCGCCAAAGCCACCACTACCTCCACTACTTCCTCCACCAAAGCCACCAGGCATGATAATCCATCCACCGCCGCGTCTTCTACGAGGATGTGTATCGTAGCGACCATCGCGATAATATCCGCCATCGTCATCATCATCGTCAGAGTAACGCGATAGCAACATGACTAAAATGAAAATGACAAAAATGATTAGAAAAAGTGGAATACCGCCTTCGGCTTCTCGTCTGCCATTAAGTTGATCTCCTTGATACTCGCCTTTACCCAAGTCCATAATCGTACTGGTAGCGCGATCCAGACCAACGTAATATTGTCCCTGTCGGAAAGCGGGCGCAATCACATTTTCAATAATTCGACGAGATAACGCATCCGTCAAGAAGCCTTCTGCGCCATAGCCCGTTTGGATTTGTATTTTTCGATCCTGTATAGCGACGTAAACCAATACGCCATTGTCATTCTCTTTTCCGCCGATTCCCCACTGCTGCGCTAAGCGATTAGAGTAGCCAAAAATATCTTCGCCATCCGTCGAATTTTCAATGACCACCGCAATCTGAGTGGACGTTTCCCGAGCATACTGCGCCAGTTTACGTTCCATTGCGCGCGTCTCCTGAATCGACAAAGTGCTATTGGTAAAATCATTCACCAAACGATCCGTTTTAGCAGGAATTTGTTTACCAAACAACGCCACATTCAATAACATCGCTATTGCTAATAAAGAAAAACGCAAGTTCTTATTCAAAATATTACTCATTACACATTATTCATTACACATTAAATCACGCCATTCCACCATAGGAAATATCATCTGGTAGTTCATTAATATCGTCTTTTACGCCTGGGAAGTACGTTCGTAATTTCTCACCCACTCGATCGATTGCTTCGATTACGCCTTTAGCGAAAGCGGCTTCCCGAAAGTTGCTTTGTAAAATATCGCGTACGTCCTGCCAGTAGTTTTCAGGTACAACTTTGTTGATGCCTTCATCGCCATAAATCGCAAATTCCTTACGCCCTGGCGCGAGGAAAATGATTACGCCATTCCGCCGTTCTGTCCGCTCCATCTGAAGTTTACGAAAGGTTTTTTTTGCTGCATTCAGCACATTTCCCTTACAATTGTCCTCCAAGTGTACGCGTATCTCTCCCGAAGAAGCACTTTCCGCTCGCTGAATGGCGGCGATGATCTGGTCGCCTTGTTCTTTGGTAAAAAAGTCAATCATGGTATTTAGTTAATACGTTGATAAAGTGAATTAAGTTGACTAG
>JBGCES010000504.1:0-24507 GCA_045106545.1 Saprospiraceae bacterium | reverse complement strand
GCTGGAGTGGGTATCGCAAAATCGACTTCCTTCAATCCGTTGCGTACTTCGTAAGCAACCTCACCGATTATTTTTAAGCCATCGGTTATTCCTAATCCAACAAATGCACCAACTTGAAAGCCAGGTTTTAAACCAATACTTTCTAAGTTTTCACCATTCAGTTCTTCGGGATCGCCATAAGTAGTCGATAAACTTGCGCCTGCTTTAACACCAATACTCAGCTGTGCTTGTGCTTGATAAGTGAAACTAAACAGGGCAATAATTAATAATAAGAATAAGTTTTTGGTATTCATAAATAACAGTTTTGATTGGATAAAAGCATCCAAGATGTGAAAGTGATATAAGCAAATTAGATAATTAATTGCACTAATGCTAATGTCTGAACCCTTTTAACAATGGCAAGTTCGGTTGATTCTATCTCAACTATCGTATTGTTGCAGATTTAGTGACTCAATCAAAAGGACTAATTTTTCTGGATAACGCGGATCAGTGGCGTAGCCCGCTTTTTTTAAACCGCTCGCCCAGCCTGCGTAATCATCTGTTGGTAAATTGTATAAAAATTGATAACGCTTAGATTGCAATAATTTGGAATGCGCGCGAAAACTCTCCCAAGCCGTAGCGTAAGTCCGAAAAAAGTCTTTGTGCGTATCATCTGAAAAGTTAGCACAATGCCCTTTTTTACACTTTTTAGAAAAGCATTTAATCCCAAAGTGATTATTCGATTTTATTGCTAAAGGGCTATCTCCTGCATTGGTTTCCAATAATCCTTGTGCTAAAGTGATACTCGCGGGAATGCCAAATTTCTCCATTTCTGCTTGGGCAACTTTCGCAAATCTTTTCACGTATTTTAGTTGTTTTTTACGCTTTGGCGAAACTGCTTTTTCTACTTTTTGAGTAGTCTTGGTTGCTAATAAGCCAGCTTGAACAGGTGGCGTATTTTGCGAATCATTACTGATTGTATCAACGGTTCGATTCTGCCAATGGAATTGGATCGTGATGTCTTTTAAACATAAAACACCTACAAAAAAACCAACTATCGTCAATCGAAACCAATATTGATAAACGAATTGACGTAATGCCATTTTTACAATTTGTAAGCGATATTTCAATTCCAATAATAAATACTGAACCTGCGATGAAGTGTGATGATATAAACGTTTTGGAAGTTGTGGTAAAGTCATGGATACATAGTTTTTACGGCAGACGATGGACGGTAGTAGGCAGACGGTCGCCCTTCTAACGTACACAACTGACGTAGATGAATGAATAAAATGGGATGGTTAAGACAGATCTTTTAGCGTAAAATAATGCCGAGTTTTTTAGAAAAACTATTATTCAGATACCATGTACAAACGTTACAAATAACGTCTCTACAAAAGCGCATAGCAAACTCTCTAAAACACTGGCTATCAGCATTTTACTCTAAATTAACTCTAGTTATATTTCTTATCAATTAATGATTCAAAATTACGAAAAAAAGGTGTGCGCCGCTGATTTTTTTATACACGAAATGGAAGAAAGATTGTGGAAAAACGTGGAGAATAATATGTTTCGTACTGTGTATCAATCAGTTCTGTGGTTGAAAACTTAGAACATCTAAATATCGCTAAAGTGCTTTCGTACGATGTCTTCGAGACATCGCACGTATTAACGTTAAAATACGAACAATGTCTGAAAGACACTACTCGAAAAATGCAAAATTTGTCAAAGAAGCATAATTTCTTTATTTTTGAATATCTAGAAATTTTTCTTTCTAAAACTATCACTTGTCAAAATTTTTATATCATGAAAAACACATTACCCGTTTTATTTCTGTTTGCCGTTTTAATCTTCAATGCTTGTGAGCAAGCAGTCATGGAAGACTTACAACCGCAACTCTTAGTAGAAGAAGTACAGCAAGATGTCGTTTTTCAATATACCGTACAAGACTTCGCCGCAGAGAAAGTAACGGGCTGGTTAATCAATGGAACGGGTGGAGTAATGACTTTTTCAATGAATTTAGACGCCTATTTTGCGGACCAACCATTATTGGCTGACTTAGAATTGCGGATGCTCAAACAAGCTAGTGTAGCCACAGGTAAGAAAGTCAATTTTACGGCGTTCAAAGCATTAGTCGAGCAACTAGAAAATGTGCAACACGAAGACCTAGACGCAGTTAACATAAATGAAGATTTTAATCAATCGACCACTATTGTCGCTTACCGTCAAGATTTACAATATCGTTACGATCAGGCCGATCGCTCTTGCGACAATTATGTCTTGCATAACGATGCCGTGTATGAGCAGTTGATTTTACAACAAAGTGGTCGGTATAATCAAGTGAATCAGGGCGCGGTGGCGGAAACGATCTTGGAGTGGTTGTTGGAGACGGGGGCGGAGTTGTAAAGTAAAAAATATAAAGAAGGTCAGTTAAAGGTTAACTGACCTCTTTTATTGTGTAATTTTAGCCAAATCTAAGATACTCCATTCCAGCTGATCGAATTTGTAAAAAGGTAAAACCAAATGCTCTAAAATAGAATCAAAGGAATCGTATTCAATCTCAAAATCAAACCGTTTACCTTTCTCTCTTATATCCCCCTCATTGTTGGAATAGCTACGGATATTCTCTCCATTTTGATAGAAATCATAGTAATCAACCCCTGCCGTATCTCCTCTACTATAAGTAAAGAATAAACAACTATGAATTTTTGTAAACTGCTTGATCGCGGCTTTTCTAAGAATGAATGAATTTTGGTCAAAAAAGATAACTTTACTATTGTATTCAGCTATTCCAATCCTCTTTCCTCTGAATTCAAAATAAAGTTCATCAAATACATTTTTAAAAAAAATATATGGCTTAACATCCTCAATCTTTAATTGCAAGTCATTTAAAAATTCTCTTACAAAGGAAAATAGTTCTTTACCCTCATTATTTTCTAAAACGTGAATTGTTACATTTAGTCCCATTTCTTTTTTTACTATAAAGTTATGAAGTCGCCGCCTCCTTCTTACTCACCTTCGGCTTACTATACCCCTTCCCTTCGATTAACATCTTACTAATAATCTCGCACATAATCTCCGTCGTTCCACCGCCAATCTGACCTAAACGCGAATCACGGAATATCCGCGCCAGTGGATAACTTTCCATGTAGCCATAGCCACCGAACATTTGCAGACATTGGGTTGCGACGCGGTCGTTGAGTTGCGTACCGAGTAGTTTTGCCATACTCGCTTCGAGAACGAGATAATCCCCTTCTTGGTAACGTTGATACAAGCTATACACAAACTGGCGATTCAATTCAATCTCCGCCGCCATTTGAGCAACCTTATGACGTAGTACTTGGAAACGATTGAGTTTTTTACCAAACGCCTCACGTTCGTTGATGTACTTGAGTGTTTCATTAAGGGCATATTCTGATTTGGCGTAGCCGCCGACTGCGAGCGATAAGCGTTCGCTGACGAAATGCTGCATGATATAGAAAAAGCCTGCGCCTTCGTCGCCGAGTAGGTTTTCGGCAGGAACTTTTACATTATCAAAAGCAATTTCGCCTGTGTCGCTGGCGTGCCAACCGAGTTTTTCCAGTTTCGTCGCACTAACACCTTCCAAGTTGCGATCGATGATTAATAAACTAATGCCTTTTGCGCCCTTGTCGGAATCCGTTTTAACAACCGTGATAATAAAATCGCTATAAACACCATTCGTAATAAACGTTTTTGAGCCATTGACAATGTAATAATCACCTTCGCGTACTGCCTTGGTACGAACGGCTTTTACATCCGATCCGCCGCCTGGTTCGGTAATCGCTAATGCGCCAACCATTTCGCCCGTAATACTCGGAATCAAATATTTTTGCTTTTGCGCTTCCGTTCCTTCGGCATTCAAATGCGTACACGCCAAGAGCGGATGACCGCCCACACTCGCCGCAAATCCGCCCGAATTGATCATTGCCATTTCTTCATCAAAAATTACGGAATACATGATGTCCAAATTCATTCCGCCGTACGCTTCGGGCATTAGCAACCCAAAGTAGCCCATTTCGCCAAACTTGCGGAATACCTCCCGTGGAATCTCCCCCGCTTTTTCCCATTCATCCAAATGGGGAACGACGTCACGATGCAAAAATTGGCGCAGCGACTGGCGAAACAAATGATGCTCTTCGGTAAAATAACTTAACTCGTCGTCGTCATCTCCTGCTGCTTTTACATCTGATGCAGCCTTTTCGTAATTGACTTCATTGATGAGGATTTTAGATAAAATCTCGCGCATGATTTCGGTCGAGCCACCGCCAATAGTACCGACGCGCACATCCCGATACATCCGCGCCATCGGGTATTCTTCCATAAATCCGTAGCCACCGTAAAATTGTAAACATTGGGTCGCTACGCGTTCATTGAGTTCGGTACAAAGTAGTTTCGCCATCGAAGACATTTTGACATCGTAAATGCCCTTATTGTACATCTGTGCACAGCGATAACCAAAGGCTTTTACTGCCGCAATTTCCGAGGATAACTGCGCAATCCGATGCCGCAAGACCTGAAATTGATTAATCGGGCGACCAAATGCCTCGCGCTCTGACATGTACTGCAACGATTTATCAATCGCCGTTTCCATCGCTACTACACTCGAAGGCAAGAAGCACGTGCGTTCTAATTGTAAGCCGTTCATGAGGTAGTAAAAACCTGCGCCTTCCGAACCCACCAAGTTCTCTACGGGTACTTTTACATTATCAAAATTCAACTCCGCTGTATCACTCGCATGCCAACCTAACTTCTTCAACTTCCGCGCAGATACGCCTTCTGCGTTCCGATCAATTACTAATAAACTCACACCCGCCGCACCTGCATTTGGATCCGTTTTTACTACCGTAACGATAAAATCTCCGTAAACGCCATTGGTAATAAACGTCTTCGCTCCATTAACGATGTAATGATCGCCATCGCGTACCGCTCGCGTTTGAATGTTCTGAGCATCCGATCCTGCGCCCGGTTCTGTGATGCCAATACAGCATATTTTTTCACCTGCAATAATTCCTGGTAAGTATTTGGCTTTCAAAGCTTTAGAGCCATACTTTAAAATGTATGGTCCAGACATATATTGCACTACCTGTTGAGTAATGATAAACCCGCCCGAATTGACGCGACCAATTTCTTCGTTAAAAACTACATCGTAGAAAAAGTCTAAATCAGACCCGCCATATTCTTCTGGGTAGCTTAATCCCAAAAAGCCCATGTCGCCCATTTTCTTCCACAAGGATCGCGGAATACGCCGTTCTTCTTCCCACTGGTCAATATTCGGCTGTACTTCTTTGTCTATAAATGCCCGTAGGGATTGGCGGAATAGTTCGTGTTCCTGAGTAAAAAATTTCATCACTATAGATTTTTTATTGAAAGACATAGGCACATAGAGTTTGTCATATCTGGAATTTTATAAAAAATCAAGCGATGTTTTCTTTGTGTCTATGTGTTTCATTTAATAATTGTTTATCGAAAAATTTATTGGTTTATCATCTTTTGCATCACCTTAAACAACCCCATCCGATCTGCCCCCAAATGCTCTGCTCCATCTACATAAAGTGTTGTTCCATTGATGTAAGAAGCCAGTGGACTCGCGAAAAAAGTGACCGCATTGGAGACTTCTTCTACCGTACCAAAACGACGCAGAGGGTTATCTTTTTTACCTTCTTCAAAGAAATCTTGTACCTGCTGCGGGTAAGTATCCAAACCAGAAGATTCTATCGTTCCTGGTGCAATCGCATTGACGCGAATGTTGTATTGCGACCATTCTAAGGCAAGCGTTTTGGTTAAATTTTCTACGCCTGCGCGTGCTGCTCCTGTATGTGCCATACCAGGAAAACCGCGAAACATATTGGCAATAATATTAACGATAATGCCGCTTTTTTGAGGAATAAAAAAGGTCTTTGCCATTTGCTGGCTGACGTAAAAAGTGCCGTTCAGATTATTATTGATAACGGCTGCCCAGCCGTTGGGGCTAATATATTCAGCAGGTGAAGGAAATTGACCACCCGCGTTATTAATCAAAATATCGAGCTGTCCGTGATTTTCTTTGATGTAAGTTGCCAAATCAGATACCTCTTCCATCTTGCGAATATCGCAGGGATGATGATCGCAATTGCCAAATTCGCTCAGTTCTTTCGCTGCTTCCGCTAAAGGTTTTGCTTTACGAGAGGCGATAATGACCGTTGCGCCGAGTTGGAGAAATTGTTTAGCAATGGCGTAGCCAATACCAGAACGACCGCCTGTGACGAGGGCAATTTTATCAGCGAGTAAGTGATTTTGATACATCAAAAATAATTATGGCTTTATGTTAATAAAAATTTATCGTCCGTATTTTTTTATGGATTCAAATGTAGCGAATTTTCGCTTTATTCTTTCGATTGGTTACCGATAAACGCACTATTTTAAACACTGATGACAGAATATTAATTTTCTACTATAGCAGTTGCAGCAAAGAATTATGTGTATTTGCGAATTACTTTTACGTAACTACATTCCATAGTGGAGTGACTTTTTATTACTTTTGGATTCATTTTTACTCTAACCAATTTTCTATGCAAAGTATCATCACCAACGGCGGCGGACTCGATAATTTAAAAATCGAAACTCGCCCCGATCCTACTCCTTCCGCTCACGAGATTCTCGTTCGCTGGCACGCCACTTCACTCAATTTTCATGATTATTTAGTTGCTATTGGAGGTATTCCAGTTCCGCCGCAGCGAATTCCAATGTCGGATGGAGCAGGTGAAGTCATTGCCATCGGCGAAGATGTTTACCGCTGGAAAGTAGGAGACAAAGTGATGTCGATGTTTTTTTCTAACTGGATCGAAGGCGAACCGACTTTTCGTAAAACGGTTGGTGTCTCAGGTGAAACAGTAGATGGATATATGACCGAGATGAGTTGCATTTCAGAAGAAGCCGTAACGCGCATGCCCGCAGATTACTCTTTTGCGGAAGCTGCTACCCTACCCTGTGCAGCTCTAACTGCATGGCGTGGTTTAGTACCCGAAGGCAACCTAAAAGCAGGCGAAACCGTACTGATCGAAGGGACGGGCGGTATGTCAATGTTCGGTCTGCAATTTGCGAAAGCAGCAGGCGCACGCGTGATCGCGACGACCTCTTCCGAGGAAAAAGCAGCGCGTTTAAAAAGTATGGGAGCAGAGGCAGTCATTAATTATAAGACCGATGCTCGGTGGGGTAAAACCATTTTTAAACTGACGGACGGTGGTGTAGATCACGTTTTAGATGTAGGTGGCGGTTCCACGATGAAGCAATCTTTAGAAGCAGTACGGATTGGCGGCAGTGTGATTGCGATTGGTATTTTAGGCAACGGGCGAAAAGGAGAAGTGACTTGGCCGAAACTGTTTTTTAAACACATTAAGTTACACGGCATCGCTGTAGGTAGTCGTAAAATGCAAGAAGAAATGGTAGCAGCTATCGATGCAAATGGCATCAAACCGCTAGTCGATCGCAGCTTCAAATTTGATGAATTAGCAGATGCGTTTCGTTATCAGGAAACAGGACAGCATTTTGGTAAAATTGTAGTGGAATGGTAATTTTAGTAGATGGATGTTGGAAATTGGATTGAGGATGTTAGAGTGAGGATTTTTTCGGCATTACCAATACGTTTTATGTTAGGAGTTTTCAAAATAGTTAAAATATTTTTTACAATTCGTTGAAAACAAACTATCTTATCCGAGATTTTATTCTAGCCTGTATTTTTTTCGGTTCTGAACATCGAAGTGCTTGATTAATGATGGACTTGCAACATACTGCAACTACCAAATCAAGGACTACCAACTATCACTTATGTTTAAAAAAATATTTAATACCCTCGATAACGTAACGCCCCAAGTTGAAGCTATTTCGGGCATGGATGCGACCTTTTTATACGGAGAAACTCCAACTAGCCCGATGCACGTTGGTAGTGTGGCGGTTTTGGAAGGTTCATTAGAGTTTGCCGATTTTAAGAAATTAGTCCACTCCAAAATTCATCAAATTCCTAGACTGCGTCAACGACTCCTCTACGTACCGATGAGTATTGACTACCCTTATTGGGTGGACGATCCTAACTTTAATATTGATTTACATATTCACCGAGTGGCATTGCCTAAGCCAGGTGGTTGGGAAAATTTACGGCGAATGGCAGCAGCGATCCATAGCCAAGCTTTGGATCAAAATCGTCCGCTGTGGGAGTTTACGTTTGTGGAAGGCATTGATACGATTGAACAACTACCTAAAGGTTCGGTAGCGATCATTAGTAAAGTACACCACGTAGCGATTGATGGGATGGCTGGTGCGGCGTTGATGAGTTTGTTGTTTGATACAAGTTCGAGAAAAAAAGAGATTCCAGAGCCGCGTCCTTATCGACCAAGTCCGCTACCAAACGAGATTGGTTTGATGTTTAAAAGCTCACTCAGTTTCGTAGAAAATCCATTAAAATTACCGAAGCTGTTTAGCGAAACAGTCGTCAATACCTTCAAAGCAGGCATTGCTGCACGGACGCAGAAAAATGCGCCTAAGTCCTCTTTTACTGCACCGCCTACTCCGCTGAATCGGATTGTTTCGCCTAAGCGAATGTGGAATACTGCTATCCTTTCTTTGGATCGCGTAAAGGCATTAAAAACCGCGATGGGCACGACGCTAAATGATGTCATGCTGGCGATTTGCTCCAGTGCGCTACGGCGTTATTTATTAGAAAAAGATAAATTACCAAATAAGCCATTGGTTGCAATGGTACCCGTTTCGCAACGCAAGACGGTTCAGACTGGCGAGACTGGAAATCAGATCGCTCCTATTTTTGTACAATTGGCAACCAATATTGAAGATCCGATCGAACGATTGGAGGTGATTCATGAAAATACTACGCGCCAAAAGGCTTATCAAAAAGCCATCGGAGCAAAAGGATTAACTGAAATGGCGCAAGTTGTACCGTTTGGAATCGCGAATCAGGCCGCACGGATTTACTCGCGTTTCAAAATGGCTGAAATGCATAATCCTATTTGCAACGTTACAATTACCAATGTCCCAGGCCCGCCGATTCCGTTATATATGAATGGGCATAAGTTGGACAATGTGATGGGTATGGCGCCCGTCGTGGATGGTATGGGATTGATTATCACCATCTTAAGTTATAATGGGAATTTGACCGTCAGCCCTACGTCGGATCATAATACGATGCCCGATATTAATAAATTTACGCGTTACTTGCGGGAGTCTGCCAATGAGCTAGAAGCAGCTATTCAAGCGCGAGGTGAAGTAAAACAAAAGAAGAAAGTAGCAGAAAAGAAAAAGGTAGAAAAAGCCGCTTCTGAAATTGATCTAGTATTTGATCACTTCAAAGACGCACTAAAAGCAGCGGGTGATAAAATCAAACCAGACAATGGTTTATTTATGTTTCATCTAACGGAATCTGACTCCTACTATCGCATGGATTTGAATAAATCTCCTGGGCAAATCCGTAAGAGTAAAGCCGCCAATCCAGATGTAACGATCAAAGTAAAAGATCGTCATTTGTTAAAAATCGCACAGGGTAAATTGGGCTTACAAGCCGCATTTATTCAAGGTCGGCTAAAGATGGATGGCGATTCGAACAAAGCGATGAAATTAGCCACTATTCTAAGTAAACTGCCTGATTATAAAAGGTAGTCAATTTTGTATTAATAAACGGAAGAAGGGTTTCTAGTGATTGATTATTTTAAATGATTTACTCACTAGAAACCCTTTTTTTGATTTTATAATGCCATTAATAGTAATAAGTTATTGGGCGGAATTAGACACAAGTTATTTTTTTAATATTTTCCAAAATTGTCACATAACCTCCTTTCAATCAGTCACTTAGCCAATTTCATAAAATCAAAATAACTTATATCTAATTTTTATCCGCCACTTAAAGAAGATTAAAACGGAGTAAAATTAATCATCAACTTGGTAATTAACAATTGCTTCCCACGTCTGCGGAATTTCCAATTTATTAATCATTTTTTCTAAAACTACCACTGGAATCGGGTATTCTCGATTTTGATTTTGACGGAGCAATTTTCGATAAGGCACTTCTATGTAATCAATCTGTACGGTCGCGCCATAAGTGCGCATCAGATCAATCAATTGTGCGCGCATATTGGTGGTAATATTCGTTGCATTCCACACAAACGATTGTTGCTTGCGCAAGTGCTGCCGCGCGAATTCTTTTACTTGCTGTACCACCCTTCCATTCCCGCGTTTATCCGTAGGCGAAATCCCTTGTTCTCGCCTTAATTTATCCAGTGAGACAATAGGTAAATCGGCGTAGTGCTTTTTAACAAAATAGTCCTTACCCGCACCTGGCAAACCCGCTAAAAGATACACTTTGAAGCCTTCCTTTTCGAAGGGCACATAAGCAGGTGAATTTTCATTTTTATAAAAAAACTCCGCTCGCGCCGCAGTTGAACCAAAAGGAAAAGATTGCCCAAAACACTGCTGTTCCCGACAATATTCTGCGAATAATTCTACCTTCAAAAGCAGTCCTTCTTGATCATCACAAATGCGACCTAATACATCCGCTTTCGCTAAAATAGTCAGCAATTTAGTATCTACCTCCTCGGCTGCTTGTAAGACCGCATAACGCGAATCGGGTTTATCCAAAAACCAAAGCGGTAAACCATGATAACGAACTAATTTAACTACTTGCTGACGAATCGAAAAAGGAGTCTTAACTTCTTGATAAAGAATAGATTGTGTAGTAAACGAACCTTTCTTTGCATGGTTTCGAGAGGTAATCCGACCATTCTCTTCGATCACAGTCGTTGAACGTTTTTCAACATCATGCAGCAGCACAGCCGCAAACAAAATTTCTTGATTTTGCTCACTTAATTGCTGATATTCTGGAAGCTGTTGAAGTGCATTCACTACCATACGCGTATGCGTAGCAACATCGCCTTCGGCGTGATAAATTGGGTCTTGGGGCACACCTTCCATATCGCGTAGCCAATTGAAATCTGAAACTAAATTTTGCCAATCTTTTGATTGATGTATTTTCCAAATCATGATTTTTTATTTAATTGGTAGTAAGGCTTCAGCCTTTTCTGTCAAGGTACTTCAGCACCACATCTTATTCGATGCTGAAGCATCTAGACTGGAACGACTAAAGTTATTACTACCCTTCCCACTCCAGTCGCGCCCGACGCCAATTACGCGTCCAATGTTCATCGGTCTTAACGTGATCTTTACGAACATATTTAAAAACATTCTCTTTAAAATCAGCAACAGCATATTCCGATACACTACGCGTTACGATACCTTCCATGCGACAGGACTGTTGTGTATTAACATCCAAGGAACCGAAAGAGCTTGGTTTTTTAGTAATGTCTAAAATAATATTTTGAAAGTCCACTTCCGTATTTGCTTTCGCGAAACTTAATTCGGGAACAGTTGGAAAATCGAGCAAAGCTGCGTAGAACTTCGTTTCTTCCCAACTCAACCAGCGTTCATGCTCCCGAATCGCAAAAACATAAAAATGGCTTTGTAACTGCTGATATTCAATAGAATGAATAGCGTATAAATTTTCACCAAAGACTTCTAAATCACCGAGATCATTTTTCAACCATTCCCAACGTTCTTTGAGAAAATTCGCCCACGGATGTCGCGTCGGAGCGGCGTGCGATCGAGCAAATACGCCATAGCGATTGAGGCAAGTATTTTCACCGTCCAATTTCTCGGTATGAATGATTTGATCAACCTGCTGCAGTTCCTGCCAATATTGATAATTGATACGGTCGTCGGAGGTGGTTCCAGGCGAAAAGGGATAGTGATAAGTACGACCATACTTACGTGAACAACTCATCTTAGCTTATATAAATGTCGGTAGCTTACAGTTTAGCATTTTCGTAAACGGTTGGAACGAAAATTGATGTACCACCAATGGTTTGTTCCCGTCAAAACGAGAAAATTTGGTTAGAAGAAATTATGTACACAGAACAACTACATGATGATTCTAATTGAAATGGTAAGAAATGTCGGTGATTGAAACCAATCTTATTACTCAATTTTACAGAAAAAAGTTCCTTTTCATAGTTTATAAAAAATTATATTATTGTACTTTTACCGCTATTAAAGGATACACTTTCCCAATCGATACTTCCCATTCCCTCCCAATCACTTTTTTAATATTATCATCCGACCGCAGTTCTATTATTTTTAGCTTCTCTTTTTTAAATCATTTCATCCCCACTTTTTTCACATTGGCTGAGTTGTAATAATCGCAACTGGTTACAATTATGCATTTGCGCTCCTGATTTTTTCCAAAACCGATTTTTGTCACGAAAAGATCAAACACAGATGAAATTTAAAAGCACAGTAACACTAGTGTTATCACTAGCGCTATCGTTATATAGTATTATGACGACTGCACAATCTACGGATACGCCGATCGGTGTACCACCCATTACACCTACTATTGCTCACTTGTTTTCTATCAATGAAACAACTGATCCAGCAATAACCAAGGATGTACTAAGCAGCGCGACTTATCTCGATTTAAGTCAAAAGCAATTGGATGAACTGCATAAAACACGTCCCGAACAAATCGTATTAAACCTTCCTTTAGCGGATGGTCAAACGATCAAATTAGCTTTAACACAACAACAAATCTTAACCGATAATTTTAAGTTATACGCCTCACATACGAAGTCGGAAATTGATTACCAACCTGGTCTTTATTATCAAGGAGAAGTCGTCGGTGCAGATAAATCCCTAGCCGCCATAAGTATTCTACAAGACTATGTGATGGGCGTTTTTTCCTTCAACGGAGAAAATTATGTATTGGGGCATTTACGCCCAAATGTTTATCCAGCGAGCGATAAATATGTTTTATATCAAGAATCTAACTTATTGATTACCAATCCTTTCAAGTGTTTAGATTTACCAGCGCCTTACGATCCAGCGGATAGTTTTACGCTTGATGGTACAACCGAAAAAAGTACCGCAATGGCAAATTCGGTTAAGGTATATATAGAAGGAGATAACGATTTATATCGTAAAAAAGGAAATTCTACCAGTAGTGCGACAGACTATATTACTGGATTTTTCAATGTGGTAAATGCGTTGTATAATGCCGAGAGCATTCCTACCGAGATTTCAGAAATTCTCATTTGGACAAATTCAGATCCTTATTCCTCTACTAGCGCCAATGATGCGCTCAGTGCTTTCCGTAGTCGATTAAATGGAAATTTCAATGGTGACATTGCACACCTTGCCTCTATTGATGATGCCAACAACGGCGGAGTCGCTTATGTGGACGTGCTTTGTCAAAAGGTTTTTGGTGTCGCTTATAGCGATTTAGGTACGACTTTCAACGATAACCCTATTCCTACTTATTCTTGGACAGTCGAGGTGTTTACGCACGAAATGGGGCATAATCTGGGTTCACCGCACACGCAAAGTTGTACGTGGCCAGACGGCGCAATTGATGGTTGTGTATCACAAGAAGGAAGTTGTGAAAGAGGACCTATTCCTGCAAATGGAGGTACGATTATGAGCTATTGTCATCTGACTGGCACGGGTATTAACTTCGCCAAAGGTTTTCATGAATTACCTGGTAACAAAATTCGCAGCGAATTTAATGCAGCTTCTTGTCTCACACCAGATAATGGTGGCGGCGGAGGCGGTGATGGAGGTGGAGAAGGCGGAGAGATTCGCACACCCAATCTCACCCGTGGAAATACAAGTCTAACCATTGATGGTTCTGTCGTTTCCATCAATTTGACCATCGTTAATGATGGCGACGGCGATGCAGGTGCTAGTAAAATCCGCTATTACTTGACTGTCAATGAATTAATTGATACGGGCGATCCGATTCTGGGTGCGAAAAGTCTTCCAGCTTTAACTGCTGGTAGTAGTTCTGGTAATATTAATCTCACTGTTGATGTTAATGAATTAAACATTGATGCCGCGACTTATTACGTGGCTTATATCATTGACCCAGACGAAGAAGTAGAAGAAAGCAATGAAGATGATAATGCTTTCTGGTGGGGCGATCAACCTGTAGTCATTACTAACCTTGATTATTGTGAGTCAAAAGGTCTGAGTACGTCCTATGAATACATTTCTATGGTGAAAATTGGTGATTTTGAATCTAGCTCTAGCGATGATAACGGTTATCGAATGAATACGACTGGAGCAGCAGAATTTCCCATTAATAGCCCCATTAATATTGAATTACGACCAGGTTACGCCGGTCCTGCCTATCGCGAATATTGGAGGATTTGGATTGATTTGAATCAGGACATGGATTTCGATGACGCGGGGGAAATGGTATTTGATGCGGGCGCAGCTTATGCGAGAGATATTACCGGTAACATAGCCTTACCAGCGAATGCGACCTTGGGCAAAACGCGTATGCGGGTCAGCATGAAAGGGAGTAATGATTTTAGCGCGCCAAGTCACTGTGAAGATTTCGGGTATGGAGAGGTAGAAGATTTTGAAATCAGTCTGCTGGAAGGTGGTCAACTGCCCTTAACGTTATCCAGTTTTAGTGGTACAACAGAGGCTAATTATAACGTACTCCAATGGACAACTGCTACCGAAACAGGGACAGCGTTTTACTATTTGGAACGCTCTAAAAATGGCAAAACAGAATTTAAAATCGTCTCACAATTAGCAGCGGCAGGTAATAGCAATACGGAACAATTTTATCAAGTAAAAGACGATGCGCCCTTACGCCGTGCTTTCTACCGTTTGCGTACACAAAACACTGATGGCTCGGAAGATATTTCGACCTTACTTTTCCTTGAACGAAAGAACACAAACGCACTGAAAATCAACAACTTACATCCTATACCAGCAACTAATCGTTTGACGATCAAATGGTCAAATCCAACTTCGGCGACTACTAGTATTCGTCTAATGGATTTCACTGGAAAAGTAGTTCAGCAGCATCGTGTAAATTCCGTTGCTGGGCAGCAAATACAACAATTGAATGTAGCTGATTTAAATGCAGGAATTTACTTTATCACTATCGAGCAAAATGGTCAGGTAGTGAGCCAAAAAGTGAGTATTCGCTAACACTGGAGGACAGACATTCTTGTCTGTTGCATGCTCAGGGATCGGATAGCTCGCAGCTATCCGATCCTTAAATCCATCTAAAACACCCCCTTCGTCCTTATTACTTCGCCATTCACCTCACATTTCAATAATCGATTCCAACGCATCAATCAACGGCATGTGATCGCCATAAAAAGGGGCGTTTACAAAGAAGCTACTTTTGTAAAAATTAGGATTTTTCATCCCTTCACTAATCTCTTCGTCCGTCCGCTTGTACTTCGCTTTAAATTCACTTAAAAAACTCGCCAACGGATAGCGTTTTTGCGTCGCCATAAAGTCACCAAAGCTGTCCATGCGTTTAAAAGTAATGCCATTTCTTTGCAACTGACTACATTTACCACCATTCAAAGTAGGAACAACATCATGTAAAACGGTCGGACTAATTTCAACTTTCCCCTTCCGACCTTTGCTATATTTTGCGGTAATATCAAAGTAGTTATCTGCCGTCACGCCACTCACATTATATTCCTCATTTTTATAAACCGTTTTAAATCGCGAAGCATCAAAAAAAGTCAATTTTCCATCCACAAAAATCAGCGCGCCATTGTAATTTCTCGTTTCTACATAAAAACCATTGTAAGCATTCATGCTTTTATTCACGTGGTTTTTTAGCACTAATTTCCGTTCGGTAGCTGCTTCTTTTGCTGCAATTTCGGCTGTCTGTTTCGCTTCTTCATCCGCTATTCTTTTTTCTTTAATATCTGCTTCTACTTGCTTGGTTTGAGCAGCAGCTTTAGCGAGTGCGTCAGCTTCTAGCTGCTTGGCATTTCCCATCGCTTCGGCGATCATCGCATCAGCATTTGCTTGCTGTTTTTCCGCTTCAGATTGGCAACTAATTATAGTAAAAATTAGACTAAATAGGAACAGGTAAGATTTCATAATATTGATATTTTTATACGTGATAGAAAAAGGAAGGCAACGTAAAATTAGGCTGACCAAGAGCAATATTCAGGGTAAATGATTGAATGGTATCGCGCGTGAAAGGGATGGTCGAAAATTTGAGGTTTGCGGCGAGTAATTCATCTGCTAGGGTGGAGCTTTCTGCTCCGTCCTAGCTTCTACAAAATCGAGAAAAAATCTACACGGTAGCAGGAAGCTACGGCGTAGAACGCACCAATTCAGCCATTTTCGACCGATTAATCAGCGCGTTCCACAAGGCAATTGATGTAGGTTGAAAACTGCCTTTTTAGCCCTTAGCTTTGTAATCAATTGGTAGTTAAGGGTTTACTCTTTCTCGTCAACGCCTTTTAGGGCGAATGAAAATCTATTTAGCAGTTCTAAAGAACTGCGACGGGAAAGACTAAAGTCTTTACTACCAAGTTCTCCCCTTCTCTACTCCATGAGTTAATTATTGATTAAAGATTACTAATTTTTATACCTAAAAAAATATCAACTATGTACTGGCTTTGTACTGCATTCTGCGCCTTGGCGTACCTATTTGCTATGCCCTTTATGCAAGCGCAAACTCAAAAAAATGCGCCCTTAGACGTTTCAACGGCAACCTATACTCCGATTGACGATTTTTGTTCTGATGAAACGGGGGCAGTGATGATTGAGGGATTAGAGGAAAATTCTTTTCAGCGACAAGACCTCATTATTGCAACTACTAATCAGTATCGAGCTACTATTATGGACAAGGCTGATTTTGATAATGATGGCGATATGGATATTGTTACAGGCACTACTGGTTCGGAAGTTCTAGTATTAGAAAATATGGGCGGAGGAAATTTC
Source organism: Saprospiraceae bacterium (assembly GCA_045106545.1). Lineage (GTDB taxonomy): Bacteria > Bacteroidota > Bacteroidia > Chitinophagales > Saprospiraceae > JBGCES01. The sequence goes on along the minus strand of JBGCES010000504.1, from coordinate 7,704 downwards.
AATACCCGGATAATTTATTCTGCCCCGATCAACGAGGCATTGTTTGTAAAAGCCATTGATATGGATGGCGACGGCGATATGGATATAGTGTATGACAGTAGAATTGGTGATATCCTTTGGTTTGAAAATATAGGCAATCTCAGTTTCAACGTCGTACCGATTGGTACAGCAGGAGACCCTAATTGGAAAGGGTTGGATTTTTGGGACTACGATAATGATGGTGATATGGACGTATTTGCCAGTGATGGAGATATTTATCAGTTGACCAATCCTGGAAATACCACAGCTGGCTTCACCAAAACGGCATTGGGTATAGTTAGTAATCTTGGAGAATTTAAACTTTTGGATGTTGACCTAGATGGTGATCCAGATATTATTGGATATCAGTCATCACCTGGAGGTCTTATACTCCTCAGAAATAATGGATCGCAAAATTATTCTGGGATAGGCATCATAAATTTTGCCTCTTCAGGTGGAGGTATTACCACGCGCATAGAAGTAGGTGATTTAAACAATGATGGTTATCCAGATTGTGCTGTTGGAGCGGAGTTTATTAATTTCTCGACTGGTCAGCGTCTTTATGAGTTAAGAAATAATCAAAACGGTACATTTGTACCAATCAGTCGGCTAGGAACAATTAATTCAAATACGGATGATCTAACGTCTATTGCTATAGGAGATTTAGATAACGAAGGAAATTTAGATATTGTCGCCAGTATAGATGGAAGAGATTATCTCGAAATACTTTACAATGATGGGACAGGTGGTTTCCACCAAAGACAAACGACGGATGTAGTAAATAAAGGAGATGATGACCTCTTGATCGGTCAATTTAAAGGAAATAAAAATCGAGAAATCATCTCCTCGGCGACTGTTCCCGTCAATGGTTTACACCTTTACGAAAATACGACCTTAATCACTAACCCCCTCAGCTTAGACTACAACCTTGGTGGCGAAACTCCAACTAATTTCTCCGTTGAAAATATCAAAGTCAACGGCATTGGTAAAGCAACGGGAGAAATCCAACTCAGCCCTGGCAATCACAATCCGCGTTTCTTTCAAATAAGGGATTGCGATAATAATGTAGGCGCGGTCAACTTTCGCGACATGATTTATGTCAACGATGCGAATGTGGAAATCAAAGTATCTGGAAATGGCATCGATATCACGGACGATGATAATTCACCTTCTACTATGGATAATACCGATTTTGGCACCATTGATATTAATACAACCGAAACGCACACTTTTTCGATTGCTAATGGCGGAAGTGTCCCCTTCACCTTACGCAATACTCCACCGATTAGCGTCAATGCGTCTGAATTTACCGTAGCGGTGACGAATGTTGCCATTAACGGTACAGTTACCTTTGAAATCACATACCAACCAACTGCAACGGGTACGCATACGGCAGAAGTTGAAATTTTGAGTAATGATTGTGATGAAACGCTCTATAATTTCGCCCTCACGGGAACGGCAGTTGTTCCGCTACCGATTTCGCTTAGTCAGTTTACCGCCAAAGCGACCACAAAAAATCAAGTAGAATTAAATTGGAAAACCGAACTCGAAACCAACGCTGCTGGTTTCTTCATCGAATGGAGTAAAGATGGGCAACAGTGGCAGGAATTGGATTTTATTGCTGCGGAACATCAAGCGAATCACTATCAGTATTTACACAAAACACCTAATAATGGCGATAATTATTATCGTTTACAACTGGTTGATTTGGATAAAAGTTATGCCTATTCGACTATCCAAAACGTCTATCTAAATGTGGATGATTTCAATACCCATTCTTTATTCTATCCAAATCCAGCGAGTGATATTTTAAATGTTACTTTTCCTTCACATTTTGATGAAGAACAAGTTGTTCAAATCAGCATTTACGCACCGACGGGGCAACTGATTCAGGAATTAGAAACCGTTGTAGGACAGTCCTTAAACGTAGATAATCTCGGTACAGGATTATATTTTATCACTTTGCAACAGGGGAGTTTACAGACGGGGGAACGGGTGATGATTTTAAAATAATAGGAGCATAATTTATGAGAAATTTTTCAACATAAAGGCATAAAGTTCATAAAGGTTAAGTATTTGATTATCAATATACTATATGCCCTTTATGCCTTTATATTAACATCATTTTTTAAATGCACCACTACCAATTCATTTCCAAAGCAAACGCCCTTTCACCCCGCGAACGCCGCTTGCGCAAAAACAAACACCGCCGTTTTTACCATTGGAAAATCGAGCGGCTTCATCGCGCACATTTACCAATGGACAATGAATCAATGGACGTATTTCCATCTTCCTCAGAAAAACGCGGTATTCAGTTAATTAAAACAGACATCATCAAAGCAATCAATACCCAAAAGCTATTCGATTTTACCTATTATCCTGCGCTCCGGGATTTTTTGCGCATTATTAACCCGAAAGATACCGACGAGTATTTGAATCTATTTCGTGGTGTAAAAGAATGGGAGGAAGAAGTTTATGTAGGGACGCTGCGAGAAACAAGACATGAGTATAAAATCTTAGCAGAAGGGATCGTAGAATTACCGCCATTATGACTTTTACCGTTAATCGTTCTGCCATACATTTTCTTTATGGCAGAACTATCGGTAGTATAAATCACAGTATTCGCAATAGCACTAAACTTGCCATAAACTTCGATGTATCACAGGTTTTCCTAAGCTGATGATATTGAGTAATGCACAATTTTAATACGTACACTGTCGGGAAGACAATGGACGAATATGCCGCTTTTTCCTTTTTTCCAACCACCCCATCAGTCGTTTCAACTAAGCCATCGAACTTGCTTGAATTCGGCTAAAACTACACCTAATTTTGTATTTATAAAATCCACACTCCTCACTTTCCGCCTCCATATTTTTTCATTCAAAACAGAGTTATGATTAAACGCATCACTGCTATTTTCCTCTTCTCATTTATCTCAATTGTATCTATGTCAGCACAAACGAACGTCAAAGGTGAATTTCACTACAAAAATCTCGCAAAGTACCTCAACGAAGCCATTGAACTCATAGAAGTCGGCGACTTTACAATGGGCGAAAAGAAACTCAATTATGCTCAAAAATCAATGGATAAGCTCCTTGCTAAAGGTTTTGAAGCAGATTTACAAACGGAATTGCAGCAAATCAAAGCGGGTCGCGCCAAGATTGCGAATCCAAATGCAAGCAGTAATTTGAAAAAGGTAGGCGGCGCAGCCAATACACTCGACATCCGTTCTTCAGCCCATATTTTAAAGAAGCAAGTGGCGACGATTAAAGAAATATTTGAATTCGATCCTCAATATATGGTTACCGTATCTCCTGAACAACAAGCCTTTGCGCAGCAATTTAACGCTACTACTTTTATTGAAAAATGCAATGCCCTACTCGCCACTTCCGAAATCGACGAACCCAAATATAAACGACAACGCAGCGAAGTCCAAACCGCTTGCGAATTTGTCACCCAACTCACCGCCAATGCCACCTCCATGGGTGTTTTTACCCACATAGATAAAATGATCGAACGTATGAATTACCATCAAGAGATTGCCGAAAAATTCCAAGCTGCTACTGCCAGTTTAATCAAAACATTGCAGTCGTTGATGCCCAATAATGCGCAACTGAAACGTCAATATCAGCAACTGCAAAGTGCGGGCAATAACATAGCAGCAGAAAAAAAAGCCGCTGCTGCGAAAGTAGAAGCTGTCGCCCAACAACGCGCTGCTGAAAAAGCCGCCGCGCAAGCCCAAGCCGAAAAAGCTGCTAGCGGATTACCCGTTGCTGGTCTGCGCGATGCGAGTCTGGAAGCTGAATTTAAACGCCTTGGTCAAGCTGCGATCAGTTCGGCTTTCAAAATTGATCGTATCATCATCACCGCTAGTAAATGGGGAGTCACTAAAGATGCTGTCGGTCGTCCGATTAGCCGCGCGATGATTACTTACGCCATCGGTCGCGGGAGTGATGGAAATTGCTATAAACAAGCGATGACTTTTACGCAAAATGCGTCGGGAAGTGGCTACGGCAGTACGTTTTACGACGCAGGCTGGGCATATCCGAAGAAGAAAATTAACTGTGATTTATTGTAATTCCTTTTTGACGCTGAAGGACGCTGGGGACGCTGATTTTTTATGTTTTCACGTCATTCATGCGCGTACGACCTACTTGAATCATAATTCCAACAGCGTCCTTCAGCGTCAAAAAAACCTTGCGCTTCAGCGCAAAATCACCATCACTCAATCATCCTATTTCTATGAAAAAATTCAATCCAAGTTATTGCTTACTCCTATTGTCCTTGCTATTATTCAACTCCATCACCCACGCCCAATTCGGTGACAAATTAAAAAATAAACTAAAAGAAAAAACCGCAAAGGTAACCGCCAAGAAAGTCAAATTAGACTTTAGCTCCTCCCCTTTTTCGCCCGCAATTACCATGCATAGTTTGCTGAGTGACGGCGTACAAATGACCGTAGATGGCAAACTATCAACGAAGAATTTACTAGTCAATTTTTTACCACCCAAAACCGCCAAAGGCGCACAAGCGAATTATGACGAGTTTAAAAAAGAAAACTTGTTACTGACCTCCGATCTGGTGAATACGACTACCGATAAAACCATCGGTCAATTCCATTATTCCGTCAATTCCGCTTCCAAAGTGGATGCCTATATGAATCAAAAACCAGTGAATGATGACGGTGATTTCTTCCATAAAATCGGCGCTGGTCAATATACCTTGAAATTCTACGCAGGCGGTGAGCATTTTTATACTTTCCCTTTTGAAGTAGTAGCGATTAAAAATGACGATCCCTATGGCGCATTTAGTGAAGTACTTTTCTTAAAAGGCGCGTGGGAACAGTGGAATTATTTTGATGTGCAAGAAACAGCGGGTAAAGAAATCATGGTCTGGCATCATTTTATGGACAATACAACTACTGACATCGAGAACGAATTTCGTACTGAATCTAATTGTGATTATAAATTTCGTTATGAATTATTGCGCAATGGAAAAGTATTTGGCGTACACGATAGTCGGATGAGCGGCTCTAAAGGAGAACGCTACAATAAAACCGTTGACTACGCCAATCAAAGTGCGCGCAGAACACACTGGGTGGATCAAGGAGTACAGCTTTCGCGGATTCCAGGTGATCCGAAAAATTGGGATAAGTTAGAATTGAAGGACTTTACCGACGGCAATTATGAAATGCACGTTTACACCGTCGATTGTGCCAAAAATGAATTAAAACGCAGCTTTCCTTTTTCCGTTAAAAATGGCAAATTTGTTTATCATGCGCAGCAAAATCGCAAAATGCATTCTGATGCGAAGACGATTGTGGAAGGTGGTCGGGAGCAGTATTGGTTTAAGGCAAAGTGATTGTAACTAATTGATTTTGAAACAAATAGATATAATGCGGCAAGCCGCAAAGTAAAACACATGTTGATGGAAACACATAGGCAGATAGGAAACATAGGCATTCGTTTTTTTAATAAAAAACTGCTAAATAATCTATGTGCGCTACTGTGCCTATGTGTTTTTCAAAAAAAAATACTCGCCATTACCCTTGGAATAGGTTGCGCTATCATAGGCTTTGGACAAGATCAGCAGCTAATTGATAGCTTATTGCAAATCACAAAATCGAATGTAAATGACATTCAAAAAGCGGAAATTTATAACGAACTCGCCTATCAGTATCACACGACAGATACGCTTTTAGCTATAAAATATGCGCAACGCGCAATTGACTTAGCTCGCTCGACTGATCATACTACCGAACTCGGAACAGGCTATAAAAACATTGCGCGTACTTATGGTTATTATGGTAATAATCAACAGGCCATTCTTCACTATGATACTGCTTATCAGTACTTTACGGAAGTAAAAGATACGCAAGCGATAATCGGAGGTTTTAATAATGTAGGACGACATTTGAGTAATGTGGGGCAACACGAAAAAGCGATTCAGGGTTATCAACAAGCTGAAAAGTGGTTATCTTTAGAAAGCGATTCTTTACTTTGGTTAATTGTAAAATACAATCATGCCTATTGTCTTTATGCTGCTGCTCAATACCAGCCAACGGTAAATTTGTGCGCAGAGTCATTGCCGATTGCTCGGCAATTAGATAGTTGGTATCTTCAATCTGAACTACATAGTTTAACAGGATTAAGTTACACTTCTTTATTAGATTTTAATCAAGCGGAGCAGGCGTTTTCTAATGCGTTTTTCAGTATTCCTCGTGCTGAAATCCCTACTATTGGTGCTCGTTACATTAGCTCCGTTCCCGATCTGGAATCTAATATTTTAAACAATCGCGCACTACTTTACATCGAACAAGGTAGTTATCAAAAAGCACTTGACGATTTGCTACTTGCGGTAGAAATTTTAGAAAATGTAGATGCGAAACATCCCAATGGCGAGTTTTATGTTAACCTAGGCATTGTTACGCAAAAACTGGAACGATGGCAAGAAAGCGAAGCTTATTTTAAAGAAGGATTACGTCGTTTGGAAATTGCCAATCAGACCCCGTTTATTGGTGAAACGTACGGTTATCTTGCCGAAATGTATCGAGAATCAGGGAAAGGAATTTTAGCGCACGATTACTTAAAACTATCGCACGAAATACAAGACTCTATCCTCTCCGAAAGTACACAAAAGCACCTGCAAGAACTCAATGTCAAATACGAAACGGCAAAATTTCGTGAAGAACTTGCCGCTACTCAACTGCAAGTTGAAACGCAACAAAATCGACTTATCCTAATCACATTGAGTGCAGTTGGCTTATTGCTATTGGCAATTTTAAGTTATTATTTTTACAATGCAAAACAACAACGGCGGCTATTAGCCTTAGAAAAAAAACAAATCGAACTGCAATACGGCTTACTCCGCGCACAAATGAATCCACATTTTATTTTTAATGCGCTCAATTCCATTCACGGCTTTTTTGCCAACAATGAATTGATTCGAGGCAATGAATTTATGGGGAAATTTAGTCGTTTGGTGCGGCAAATTCTGGATCAATCTGTGTTAGAATCGCATTCGCTTTCGGATGAATTAGACACCTTGCGTTTATATTTGGATATCGAAAAAGAGCGAATGGATGGCAACATGGATTATTCGATCTACATTGCGCCCGAAGTTGAAGAAGATATTATCGAATTGCCGCCCCTGCTCTTTCAGCCTTTCGTCGAAAATGCCATCTGGCACGGCATTGCGCCTAAAGAAGAAAAAGGGCATATTTGGATCGATTTGCAAATGCACAGCGAAGAAAAATTACACTGCCAAATCAAAGACGACGGCGTTGGCTTGCTGCAAAAAGATCAGCAAATGACACAATTGCATACGTCCAAAGGCATTAGAATTACGCGGGAACGATTAGGCGATCAAGGTGAAATCACGATTCATAATAATGCGAATGCATCAGGCGTATCGGCAGAAATTATCATTTTAATTACTTGATAATCAAATTTTTATACAGAAAAATAAGCGTTATCAGTTTCTACTGTATTAAGGAATTATCCAGAAGAGCCTAAGCACTTACTCGGCGGGCGGCAGGTATTGTATTGTTTGAGCGGAGCGAGTTTACAATACTAGAATTTTTGGTTACTTTTTTTTCAATGAAAAAATTAACAATATCTAGCAAAAACACTAATGTAAATGATCAAAACCATCATCGTTGACGACGAGAAAAATGCGCGGGTAACG
>JBGCES010000503.1:0-18750 GCA_045106545.1 Saprospiraceae bacterium | reverse complement strand
AAGGATTAGGGAAACTAGGTAGCAAATTTGCCGTTTTTTCTACGAAAGCATCATTGATATATTGCAAGTAAATTTGCTGTTCATTACCAGTTGCATTGTAAGTTGTTGCTCGCATTTTTTCTTCATCAATGTGTAGTACATCGCTTAAACGTCCCGCTTGTAAGGCACGGAATTCTAATTTTAAAACAGTTGCTTCTGCACTAGTTGTAGAAACTAAAGAACTGACGTTGATTTGTCCATTTTTCGCGGAAGCGATAGCCGTATTTTCATCAAACGCGACGTATTTTTCAGTTGCAAAATCAATACTTTCCAATACTTCCGCATCATAATTCAACGCCATTTGCAATGCCACAATATCATTGGCTTCTGCTAAATTAAATTCAACTGTGACCTGTTCATTTTTATTAAAAAACTGCTCTTCCAACTGCAGCTCAATTCCGCCGGAGCGATCGTCTATACTTTGCAATTCTTGATCGGGGACTGCACTATTGTTGACATCGCCAATTTTGATTCCGACGAAATTTTGCAATGCCATATTTTCTTGCAAATTAACCGTGATTGATTCAGGAAAATCTTCTACTAAAGCATCAGCGGCATTTTGGAAAACATAATCAGTAGGAACAAAACGCCAAGAGGTATTCCGCCCACTGAAGTCCTGTTCAATATTTAAAATTACTTTTCGTAACAGCACCATATCAAATGCCGTAACTGTTCCAGAATCATTGACATCCGCCGCGATTTGTTTATACGGAGAATCAAGCCGCTCAATTCCCAAGATGTGTTTATTCATCAAAAACAAATCAAAAGTTGTCACGCCGTTTTGATGGTTGATATCCTTTTGAGGTGTAATAGTGTAAGTGTCGTTGTTGGCACGAAAAAAAAAAAAAAAGTATTCACCATTATTGCCCGTAGTCATTGGGAGTAGATTAGTCGCATCAACCTCTACGAGATTCACAAACTGCCCATTTTCTTGCATGATCGTTCCCGTAATGTTTGCTTTTGCATCCACTACTCCACCGATATTCAGCTCCGAACAGACAAAATCAGAACCACATTCATTCGCTACATTTAAACAAATAGTATATTGTCCATCACCAGGATAAGTATGGGAAGGGCTATACGTTTCCGCTTCCGATCCATCACCAAACGTCCAACTATTAAAAGTAGCCGCCGTGGAGTTATTCGTAATCGTAATGGTCAAATCATCGCGAATAAAAGTGAAGCGCGCCGTTGGTGCAATACCCGAATTTTCAAAAGAAATTTCCTCCACTGCGGAGCAATTTCCTGCATCCGTAATGGTCACTTGATATAGACCAGATCCGAGGTTTTCAAAATTAGGATCACTTACATTTCCACTACCGATATTATATTGAAAAGGGGCTTGACCATTGCTCACTTCAATTTTAAACGAGCCATTACTTTCGCCACAAGCAGGTGGTTTTACACTACTCGTTCCCGTCGTCAAGGTCGTTTCGCCATCTACACTGACCGACTGCGTCGTTTCACAGCCATTGGCATCCGTTACAGTTACGGTATAATTATCTGAGGCGAGGTTAGCAAAAGTACCATTGTCCACTGCTCCTTGCCCGATGTTAAAGGTATAAGGCGCTGTTCCTTCGGTAGCGGTTGCGGTAAACCCACCATCAGTGCTACCACATGTAGCGGGTTGCAGATTATCGATAGCAACGCTTGGTCCAGTACTGCCCGCAATGGAGATTGCTTGCGTAGTCGTACAACCATTAGCATCTGCAATCGTCACATTATAATCGTCGGCAGCTAAATTATTCGCCGTATTACCCGCTATATTTCCATTGCCATAATTAAGAGAATACGGCGATTCTCCACCATTAATATTTAGCGTAAAGCTACCATTGTTTTGTTCACAAGCGGCTGCGGTTGTATTTGCTACTGTTGCGGTAGGCGATTCGCTATTACTAATAGTAACGGCTTGGGTGACTGTACAATTATTGGCATCGGCAACAGTTACCTCGTAGTTGCCTGCGGCTAAATTATTAGCCGTAGTCCCATTGATATTTCCGCTTCCATAGTTGATAACGTAAGGCGATTCACCGCCATTAATATTTAAAGTAAAACTACCCGTGGCTTGATCACAAGCCGCCTCAGAAGTACTAGCGATGTTTACACTTGGTGGTGCGCCACCCGCGATTTGTACATTAATATTGGATTCACAGCCATTGCCATCGATCACTTTTGTTGCATAAATTCCAGCACCTAAATCGGAAAAACTACCGTTATCCTGTGCGCCATTGCCTATATCAAAAGTATAAGGCGGCGTGCCATTATTAGCATTAATACGAAATGCACCATCATCACCGCCACAACTAGCGGGCGAACTACTCACAATGGTCAATAAAGGCGCAGCAGCTTCATCTAAACTAACTCCTTGAATGTCCTGACAGCCGTTGGCATCCGTAATGGTCACCGCATATGTCCCAGCAGAAAGATTGGAAAAGGTATTATTGGTCAATTCACCATCGCCGAGATTATAAGTAAAAGGCGACGTTCCACCATCTACATTCACCGTAAAACCTGCATTATTATTATCGCAAGTGGCACTTTGAATATTAGAAATCGTACCCACTGGTGGCGCAGCCGTACCAATCGTGATGCCTTCAATATCTTGACAGCCATTGGCATCGGTAATCGTTACAGTATAGGTAGAAGGAGCGAGATTAGTAAAATTACCCGTGGTATTAGAAAGGTCGCCCGTTGCAAAGGTGTAAGGCGGTGTACCTGTATTATTGCGAACGAATAAACTAAAACCACCATCGTCACCGCCACAACTAGCATCGTTAATACCTGAAAAGTCCGCATCTGGCGGTGAACTAGCAACAACTGAAGTAGAAACCTCGACGGTACAACCATTGGCATCGGTTACCGTAACTGCGTAAGTACCACTACTCAATCCGCCAAAGAAATTATTATCCACTACCCCATCGCCAATATCGTAAGTGTAAGGCGGCGTACCATTGGCGGCACTAACTCGGAAAGAAGCTTCTACTTCGCCTGCTTCACAGGTGGCATCGGTTTGTTCAGTGATAGCTGCGGTAGGTGGCTCAACGCCATCGATAGCAACAGCTTGAGTAGCTTGGCAATCATTAGCATCAGTAATCGTAATGATGTAATTACCTGCGGTTAAATTCTGAAATTCACCCGAATTTTGTTGACCAAAACCCGCATCAAAACGAATAGGTACAGCTCCACCTTGCACAGCAACCGTAAAACCACCAGTAGGTGAATCACAACTAGCATCTTGAATATCAGCTACAAAAGGAACAGGTATTCCAGATTCGGTTAAGGTTAAACTCACAACTGCCAAACAGTCATTCCGATCGGTTACGGTTACGCTATATGTTCCCGCACTTAAATTTTCAAAACTGTTGTTTAAATCTCGTCCATTACCTGTATCAAAGTAGTAAGGAAAATCGCCGCCTTGCGGACTAATTCGAAAACCTCCATTATCTTCTCCACAAGTCGCATTGCGCACTCCAATCGCTGTAGCGGATAAAGTACAAGCTGGTTGTTCACCTACTTCGCGACAAGCGGAAAAAGGGGAAGTATTACCCGTAAAACTAGTGCTAACTGCAGTTACAATATCGCCTTCCTCCAAAACATCCCGAAAGGGTTCATTCAGTGACCACGAGCCACTTCCATTTGCAGAAACGCGTCCCAGTAAAAACCGTCCTTGACAGATAGCATCTTGACAGCCAGTATTGTCATTAATATAAATTTCTACAATATCGTTAGCAGCTGCCGTTCCAGAAATCGTTTCCACCGTTGCTTGGCTTACAACTGGTGCAGGATGTCCATTATTAGCGTTGCCACTTAATGCAATTGCAATCGTGTCATTACAATAAAAACTATTGCCCTGAATACGAGTATCGAACGAATTAGAACGCACTAATACCCCACCAGCATTATTAGCAATAACGTTTCCTTGTCCAGTTTGGCGACCACCAATGACATTATTATCACCTCCATCGCGCACCAATACCCCGAGGTATTCTATTCCACCGCGAATCGTTTGACGATAGTTCGTTCCTAAATAATTTCCCTGAATCACATTATTATTAGAACCTAATTTCATTACGATACCACAACCTTCCCATGGGCCGCCGCTCGTTTCAGGAAAAAAGTCTTGTTCTGATCCGACATTATAAATTACATTGCCTAGATTCACATCTCCAATTTGGCAGAAATTAGCGCGGGTCAAATCAATACCATCATCAGGAAAGTTAACTATTTCTAAAGCATAAATTTCCGTTTCATCTGCTCTTACCCAAATCGCATTAGCAGCAGAGCGCCATACTTTACGCGAACCATCAAGGATAATCTGGGGTTGAAAATTATTATTTAAACCATAATCCGCTTGCGAAGCGCCATCAATGGTAGTTCCAGGATCAGTTAAAGCGGGTAATTTTTCATCCGAAGTTTCACCAATATAAATGCGGTGTGGTCCAGATCCAGCAATATCAAACCGAATAATATTGGGACCGGGGGAAGTATTCGCACAGTCAATCGCAGCACGGAGCGAACCCTGACCCTCATCATCCGCATTCGTAACATAAATAAATCCTTGAGCGTCCACACAATCAGCAGTATTCACAATTCCACGACAACCCGCAAAAGAAGAGGTATTATTATCTCGATCGGTAGCTGTAGCGGTAATGGTTTCACCTTCTAAAGTAGTTATATCTTCTGCATTTGCTTGCAGTGACCAGTTTCCATTTGCATCAGCAGTAGTAACGCCTAGCAACTCACGTCCTTGACAAGGTGTATTTTGGCAGTTACGATCCGCTAGAAATACTTCAATGACATCATCGGGTAAAGCCGTCCCACTAATTCCTTCCACCGTTGCACGAACAATAACGGGGGCAGCTTTTTCAAAATTAGCGTTGCGGCGCAGTTGAATCGCTACCGTATCATTACAATACATGATATTTTGCTGAATCCGCACGCCCGTAGAGTTATCTACTCGAATACCAATCGGATTATAAGCGATCAAGTTAGCCTCACCAGGTTTATCTCCACCAATTAGGTTATTATCTGCGCCTGAACGATTGATAATTCCACAAAATTCACTTCCAATTCCTGCACGTTGATTCCGATCGGTTCCGATGATATTACCTTGTACTTTACAGTTATTAGAACCCGTTCGCAAGACAATTGAACAACCTTCCCAGCTGCCTGTAAACCCTGGAAAGACATCCTGCTGAACGCCATTATTATAAATCATATTTCCCTTACCAGAAGCGCCGATAATCACATTGTCAGAATCGTAAACGTCAATCGCATCATCAGGAAAATCAGTCATTTCCAAACCGTATATCTCACAGTTATCAGCTAGAATAAATAATCCATTATAAGGTCCATCCCAAGTGGTCTGGCTACCATCCAAGACAATACGAGGAAAATTATCAGTTTGTCCAAAACCGACCTGAGTGGTTGCATCAATAATCGTATTGGCATCATTAATCGATGGCAATGGTTCACCTGAAGTACTTCCGACAAAAATGCGCTGAATGGCATCGTCGGGAATAGCAAACTCAATTTGATTAGGCCCAGCGGTTGCGTTAGCACAATCGATGGCTGCACGCAGCGATCCTTCCCCTTCGTCGTTGGTATTTGTTACGAGAATTACCCCATCATCATCAGCACATTGGGCAACTAAATAACTGAATTGTGTTGCTAACAATAAGTTAAATAAGGTAAGAAAAAAAGTAGATCGTAAGAGCGATAGAAGTTGTTTTGTGTTCATGGTAAATGCTTAATTTATCTGTTAATAAACATACACGAAAATTATCGTATATCGTTCATAATCAGACTTTTATCAACTTTAAAATTGATCAAATTATTTGACTAGAATCGTGTAGCAGCGACGCTACAATTCTAAAAAAATAAATTAAGAAATAGTACAATGGATGATCCCTGGTGGTATGAAAAGAGACACCGCTGCTTAATTTTGAATAAATTTAAACGATGGTGTTAGTTGGACGTTTTGAGTAGATAGTGTCCAAGTGAATTGCGGAAGTGTGTGGTGCAAATATAGGTTTTGAGGTATAAAGGATTTATGCAAAAATAAGGGTTTGTTATTAAAAATTAAAATTAAGTAACGACAAAACAGTAATTCTATGATTTGGACGATTTACGTTACCCCTCAAAATTGAATAAAAATGCCACTTTCAATCATAAAAATGAATCGATTATTTGTGCAAAACAAAATTGACATTTTGGTAATTCAATTCATTTCTTAATTTTACAACTTTGAGTTCACTCCGAAAACACTTAAATCGAAACACATAGGCACATAGTTCACATATTTTTATTTTTAAATATTTGATATTCAATACTTTGCGCAACCTATGTTTTCTATGTGGCTATGTATTTTAATAAAAAATGTGTTTTCGGGCTAGACTCAACTTTATACATCAAAAACTACAGCAGGTAGGATATAGGTACAATGATAGAATGGTTGAATTATTTAATCGATCGCTTTTCTATCTTCTCACTTATTTTCCACCAAAACAATACATAATGGCAGATTTTCGTAAGAATCATGCAAGCTCTTCAACCAACAGTGCTTCAATGTTTACCAAAGGAGGTTTATTTGTAATCATTGCCGCCGTCTTATTCTACTTATTCAATGGAAGCGCAGGCGATAGCGGTGATGGAACGGCAGAAGAATGGGATAACCCTTTTGAAACAGAGCAAGAAGATGAGCGAGATCAACGCGATTCTAAATTCTCTCTACACGATTACTTGCCCACTTCTACCACTGGGCAAATGGTACAACACACTTATTACACCTTCTCTTACAACGAGCGCCACGAGCAACCAGAATGGGTGGCATACGAATTGACGAAGAAGAGTATTCAGGAACCTAATGTACGTCGTACTGGAGATTTTCGCCGTGATCCAAAAGTAGAAACGGGTTCAGCCGACCGCGAAGATTACCGTGGCAGTGGCTATGACCGAGGGCACCTCGCACCAGCGGGCGATATGGCTTTCAATGAGCAAGCGATGAGCGAATCGTTTTTTATGTCCAATATGTCGCCACAATCTCGACAATTTAATGGCGGCATCTGGCGAGAACTCGAAGAATTAACCCGCGACTGGGCATACAAATTTAACAAACTCTACGTGGTCACGGGCCCTATGTTTGACCAACCTGCCAAAGGTTCGATTGGTGACAATAAGGTTTCTATTCCGTCTCAGTATTATAAAGTATTACTAGACTTGGAAAATCCTGAACAAAAAGGCATCGCTTTTGTATTGGATAATCAAGTCAATTTTGAACCACTTTATAAATTCGCCGTTCCCATCGATGTGGTTGAAGCGCGAACGGGCATTGACTTTTTCCCCGAATTGATGGATGAACGCTTGGAAGCGAAATTAGAAGGCGAAGCCAACGTAGATTTGTGGCCCTTCAACAAAAAGAAATTTGAACTCCGCAACGATAAGTGGAATAATCGTTGAAACGGTAGAAAGCCTGTCCCGTAAAATTACGGGAGTTGACGGCAGACGGTGGACGGTCTGCTTCAACATAGGATATAATACGTATAATTTCATTGAATCTGGTGCGACCGTCCGCCGTCAACCGTTCACCGTCAACCGTAAATCATGGCTAACCTAGAACAATTTAAGCAAGAAATAGAACAAGGATATACTTTTAAAGGCGACTCAATTGTGCTCGGTGGCGCGATGCTAGATGGCGAAGCGCAGTGTGGATCATTGGTAAAAGTCCCATTAAAAACCTTTAACCGCCACGGCTTAATCGCTGGGGCGACGGGTTCAGGTAAAACTAAAACGCTACAGATTATCGCGGAGCAGCTTTCCGCAAATGGTGTTCCAGTACTTTTAATGGATGTAAAAGGTGATTTGTCGGGCATCGCCGCAGCTAGCGAGGGGCATCCAAAAATTGATGAACGCCACGAAAAGATTGGAATACCTTTTATCGCAGATACTTCGCCAATTGAATTTTTGAGTTTGTCGGATGAAAAAGGGGCGCGGCTACGGGCTACGGTTACAGAATTTGGTCCAGTGTTATTTTCTAAAATGCTAGACTTGAATGATACACAATCAGGTATCATGGCAGTCGTATTCAAATATTGCGACGATAAGCAGATTCCGTTGATTGATTTAAAGGATTTGAAAAAGACGTTGCAATATCTGAGCAATGAAGGCAAAGAGGAAATCAAAGAAGAATATGGTAATATTTCTTCGGTTTCTATTGGCGCGATCATGCGTAGAATTGTAGAATTGGAGCAGCAAGGCGCAGAAGTATTTTTTGGAGAACGTTCTTTTGAAGTGGATGACTTGGTGCGGGTGGATGAAAATGGTAAAGGCGTGGTTTCGATCATTCGCCTGACTGATATTCAGGATAAACCAAAGTTGTTTTCAACTTTTATGTTGCAAATGTTAGCAGAAGTCTATGCAACTTTCCCAGAGGAAGGTGATATGGACGCGCCTAAATTGGTAATTTTCATTGACGAAGCGCATTTAGTATTTGATCAAGCCTCAAAGGCTTTAGAAGATCAGATTGAAGCGATTGTAAAATTAATTCGTTCCAAAGGTGTGGGATTGTTTTTTGTTACTCAAAATCCGACAGATGTGCCCGATGCGGTTTTAGGACAGTTGGGTATGAAAATTCAACACGCACTCCGTGCTTTTACCGCTAAGGATCGGAAGGCAATTAAATTAGCTGCGCAAAATTATCCCATCACAGAATATTACGATGTCGATCAATTGCTTACGGAATTAGGAATTGGTGAGGCGCTCGTTACCGCTTTGAGCGAAAAAGGTCGTCCAACTCCCCTCGCCCATACCTTATTGCGTGCTCCACAATCGCGCATGGACGTACTCGAACCACACGAAATCAACGATATTCTAGCTAAATCAGCTTTAATTAAAAAGTACAACAAAGAAATCGACCGCGAAAGTGCTTACGAAATTTTAGGTAAAAAAATCGAAGCGGCTCAGGCGGATGAACAACAAGAGGAGCTCAAAAAACAACGCGAAAAAGGACGCCGCGCAACGGGCAGAAAGGAGAAATCGATGTTTGAAAAAGTGATGTCCAATACGACGACGAGACAGATTGGTCGGACAGTTGCACGCGAGTTGACACGTGGATTATTAGGTGCTTTAGGTATTAATACGAGTCGGAGACGGAGTAAGAAGTCAGGTTGGTTTTGATTAAGTACAATGACAGAATTAGCGAATGATATAATGAATGAATTCACCCCTAATAATCAACTAGTTATGATTATATAGTTGCTGAATTAAATCTGTCTTATTGCTTATGTCGGCAATTCTAAAATCAGAAAATCGGTATGAAGTACTTACCGTACGAAAAAATAAATTTTAAGACAAAACTCAGTTCTACTGAAGTTTTAGCGAAAATAGAAACTGCCCTTGAACCTCGAAAGATGTTTAGGGGCAGTGGTTTTCTAAAAGCAGAAGAACACAAATTTTTTCAAGGTGAGATTCGCGGAAATACATTTGATATGGTGCGTATCATCAATTATCGAAATTCATTTCTACCTCAGATCAAAGGAGTGGTTAGTGAGGAAAACGGCAGCTCAGTCGTGACTATAAAATTAAAACTCACCTTGTTTACTACTGTATTTCTCTGCCTCTTTTGTGGTTTTTTAGTTACATTTTTAATCGCAGCGTTATTTGTTACTGAGCAACCTGATAATTCGATATCAACAGTATTTTTTGCTTTAGGAATGCTGCTAGTTGTTTATCTTATGACCATAATTGGATTTAAAGTTGAAAGTAAAAAAGTGAAAGAGTATTTCGCTAAATTAATAGCCGCTCCTACTAAGTAACGACTATTTCAAAAAAGTGGGTTGTATTTTTTAAATTTGAAATACCGAAATCATTAAGTACTCTTTAAAACTACTTCACTTCCACATTCGGCATATCACTGATAATCAGCCAGTTACCTTTTTTATCTTCCACCAATTGGATAAACGTGTGGAAGACCAATTCTTTTCCCGTAAACGTCACTCGCGCGACCGCAACGTTATTAGTCAGATTAATCGAATGCACTTTCACTTGTCGTTGGTCACCACCAATTTTTTCCTGTTTCAGCATATCCAAATACGCCGATTTTGGAAGAACAGTAACGCCATCACTGCCCATAAATTGGTTCACTAAGGCGCGAAAATCCGCATGTAAAACACCATCTGCTGCTTTAACTTGGCGTTGGTCAACTGCCATAGAAAAAGTGTGAATGACTTCGGAAATTTTTGACATTTGATCGCCTTCTGTTGGTATTCGAAAGAAACTTGTTAAATGTGGACTTTTCCTCTCTGAATTTATAAGTTAGGAGTACGGAATTATAGAAATCTAGGGGTTTTAGCCTATTCCACCTCTATATTTGGCTTAGATAAAAAATTAAATCTAAGTTCATGCTTCAATTAAAAATCAGTATCCTTTCCCTATTCTTTACCTCAATCTTGTTTGGACAGCAACACGATGATCGTTTAGATTCACTCCAAATAATAGTAGAGCAATTGATGAAAGAGAACCATACGGTCGGTTTAGCGATTGCTGTCGTTGAGGATGATAAGGTAGTCTATTCTAATGGATTTGGTTATCGAAATTTAGAAAGTAAGTTACCAGTAACACCCCATACTTTATTTAGCGTAGGTTCGGTAACCAAACAGTTCACCGCTACACTGATGGGTATTTATCAAGGTCAAGGAAAATTGTCTATTGACGATCAACCTCGTTTACACCTACCTTATCTATATTTCTATAATCATGAAATGAACCAGTTAGTAACCATTTCAGATTTATTGGCGCATCGATCGGGTATTGGTGGAGTGGATGGGACAGACGTATTTTTTCCAACAAATAGTATCGAGCAGCACCTCAAACGCTTACCACATTTAGCACCCAATAGTGTTGTGAGAGAACGCTTTGATTATAGCAACATGGGTTATTCGATTCTTGGCGGTATTTCAGAGCAGATTTCTGGTAAATCTTGGGAAGAAAATATCAAATCCGAGATTTTTGCGCCACTCCAAATGGCTCGTTCTAATGCTAATTTACAAGATTTACAAGCAGATAATGATTTCTCTTATGGCTATAGTTCGGTAAAAGATTCCATATTTCGAGTTCTTTATGCTGACCAGTTCGAATCATCACCAGCGGGAGCAATAAATAGTTCTGCTCATGAAATGACGCAGTGGGTAAAAATGTTACTTAACAAAGGAATACACCAAGGAAAACAAATCGTACCACAAGCATATTTGGAACAATCATTTAGCGAGCAACAAATGATTAATGGTAGCTTTCAATTTGATCAAAAGAAAGATCTGCTCGCAAATGCTTATGGCTATGGTTGGTTTGTGAATCAATATCAAAATACCTATCGCGTTCATCATGCAGGGAATGTCTCTGGTTTCACGGCAAGTGTCAATTTATATCCTTATAAAAATATCGGCATCGTCATTTTATCCAATCAAGGAAATTCAAATTTACCGCTGGTTCTGGCTGATATTATTTTTGACCAGCTCACTAAAAATCATACAAAAAATTGGCAAGAATATGAAGTACAAGTAGGCGAAGGAAGAACGCCAGTGAAGCAAATCCCTGCCATTAATACCGAACAAAAACCAACTCATCCACTTGCCGCTTATTGTGGGAAATATAAATCAAAAGGCTATGGAGTTATAGAAGTACTCTTAGAAAAAGAACAGTTAATGATTAAATTTCCAGCTTTTAAAATGGCGCTGGTACACGAACGATATGATACCTTTTATAATGAAACCATAACGCAACTTCATCAAAACACACCTTCGTTTTATATCAATTTTCAAACAAATTCAACGGGTGATATTGCCGAAATAAATATAAATTTTGCGCGTACTCCTGAACGCTTTTCCAAAATTAATTAACATTAATTCAGCTTTTAATTTTCAACAACTTGCTCCTTTTTTCATCATGCACACCTGCATGAAGCGGGAGAGGTATTAATAAAAATCAATTAACATAAAAATTATGCAACGATTCATCCTAACCTACTTATCCATCCTATTTATTTTTCAACTCCAAGCACAAAGTGAGTTAGCGCAAATTGAAGCGACCGTAAACGATTATATCAACGGTACGTCTTACAATCAAGTGGAAGTCATTACGCGCGCTTTTCATCCTGAATCCGATCTATTTTTAGATGGAAAAGACGGCAAGTTATGGATAGTGCCATCGAAGGAATACATCAGTTGGTTTGAAAAAAATGAACGGGATGTTTTCAACGGGCGCATCGGTCGAATTCTATCCGTGGAGCATTTTGGTAATATCGCGATGGCGAAAGCGGAAATTCTACTTCCTAAAATCGAAAAGCGATTTATCGATATGTTTATTTTGAAAAAGGTAGAAGGTGCGTGGAAAATCATCAGTAAAACTGCCAATAGCGAAGTCTCCAATCGCATGGGTAAAAAGGTACTTTTTGTCGTTTCTAACGCTGATCGCTACGGCGATACAGAGTTGACGACGGGCAATAGCTTTTCTGAAATCACCAATGCCTATCATGTGCTCGACCAAGCGGGAATCGCCATTGATTTTGTTAGTCCAGCGGGCGGCGCAGTGCCTTTAGCTTATATCAATACTTCCGATGCGCAACAGCGTGATTATGTTTATAATCAGGATTTTATGTATGCTTTGAAAAATACAAAGACGCCAACTCAGGTTAAAGCAGCGGATTACGAAGCGATCTATTATGTAGGTGGCGGAGCGGCAATGTTTGGTACACCTGAAAATACCGCCATTCAACAATTGGCAATGGATATTTACGAAAAACAAAATGGTATTGTAGCGGCTATTTGTCACGGTACGGCGGGCATTGCGCATTTAAAAACCAGCGATGGAAAATATCTAGTGGATGGAAAAACGGTTAGCGGTTATCCCGAAAGTTTTGAGCGACAAGAGAGTGATCATTTTAAAACCTTTCCTTTTCTCATTCAAAAGACCATTGAAAAACACGGCGGAACGTTCAAAGTAGGTGCAAGAAATACGCCTTTTATGCAAACTTCTAAGCGCGTAATTACAGGACAAAATCACCTATCTGCGCAGTTGGTAGCCGAGCAAATTTTGCAGGAAATGGGAAAAGAAAAAATGTAACATTTAGTAACGAGTAAAAAATAAGTCCTTCATTTGGAGATAGAGACTTTGTGCCAAGACGAGGCAAAAACTTCTCTCTCGAAGCGCAGCGAGAAAACGTAAGCGATGCCTTAGCATCGGTGAGGCTTTTTAACGAAGTATTGGCGCAAAAGATCACCGGTAAAATGAGGAAGTTATTCTTTAATCGTTACTTAACGTAAAAAGCAACGTTTAAAGAACGCGTTTGTCATTAAAGAAAAAACGTATTACTCATCGACTTTGAAACATAATCATGGCTAGCTGAAATCTGTAAAAATTCGAGATAATTCATGTTTATGTTTCCCAAACCAACTTTTTAAATTTCTATGAAAAAATACTTCTTCGCAATTAGCATTCTTTTATTCAACATTGCTTGCAACAGTCAGCCATCTGCCACAACGATAGCAGAAAACCCAACCGAATTAAACCAGAAAGTCAATGAATATATTGAAACCATTCAAGAACGCTACGGCATTCCGGGAGCAGCGGTAGCGATTATTAAAGATGGAAAAGTAATTCACCGCAACAATTACGGCTATGCTAATTTAGAACATCAAGTACCAATTACTGATGCTTCCATTTTTCGACTGTACTCCCTTACCAAACCCTTAGTCGCAGTCGCCGTTTTTCAACTCTTGGAAGCAGGAAAATTAAACTTGGAAGATCGAGTAGATCAATATTTTACTGATCTCCCAACAACTTGGAACGGCTTACAAATCAAACACCTACTCTCCCACTCTTCGGGTTTGCCCGATATGGCGCCCGTTCCTCTTTTTGAAAATTTAACGGAAGAAGAGGCTAAGGCAAAAGTATTTGCGCAGCCGATTCGTTTTGGTGCAGGTGAAGAATATTCGTATAACCAGACGAATTTTTGGCTGTTACAGCAAATTATTGAGCAACTAAGCGGAACGAGTATGGCTGATTTTATTATCAAAAATCAGTTCAATTCGCCCACGGATACCGTTTTCTTTTCTTCTGATTCGCGCGATATTATCAGGCATCGAGTTACGCCATACTTTCCTTTTCGCAATGGAAAACGGATGATCGATCACTCATATTTGCAAGGTGATTATGGGTTGGCAATGAATGGTTTGAATATTACTTTAGACAAATTTATTAACTGGAATCAACGACTGCGAAATGATGAATTATTGAAAAAAGAAACCAAAGAATTGATGTGGACAGAATATCCATATACCAAAAAAAATGCTTCCTTTGCTTACAGTTGGGATGCTCGCATGGTTAACAAACATCGTTCCTATGGTTTTTCGGGCTCATTAGTCACTGCTTATCGCGTTTTTCCAGACGATGACTTGAGTATTATGCTTTTTTGTAATGGCTTGGGTCGTTTTTTTGATATTGAAGATCTCGTCAATCATTTAGCAAGTTTCGTCAATAAAGATATTTTCAATCCAAATTATTTAGCTTTTGAAACTTTATTGAAGGCTGGCGAAAGTGATTTTTCCACTTTAAAAACATCCTATTATCAATTAAAAAAGGACTATCCACAAGCAAATCTCGAAGCGCAAATAAATTCGGTTGGCTACATGATAATGAATAGCGGTCAATTGGCTACTGCCATCGATATTTTTACTTTAAATACGGAAGAATTTCCGACTTCTTGGAATACATTCGATAGCTTAGGCGAGGCTTATTTAAATGCCAATGATTTAGCGAAAGCTAAACGATATTACGAACAATCCTTGCAATTAAATCCAGATAATAACAATGGTGCAGAAATGCTGGATGAAATTTCCAAACGACAAAAACAAGATTGAGATTAAACAAAAAATACTATTTTTACGATACTTTTAGCAGTGCTTAAGGGATAGCAACAACTATCCCTTTTTTTATTTAAAGTAACGTATGAATTGGAAATCTTATATTCCCATTTTTGAGTGGCTACCGCAGTATCGCAAGTCGGATATAGCAGGCGATCTGGTTGCAGGTCTTACCGTTGGAATCATGCTTATTCCACAAGGAATGGCATATGCATTACTTGCTGGAATGCCTCCAATTTATGGTCTTTATGCCAGTATTTTACCGCTTATTATTTACGGTATTTTTGGTACATCCCGTCAACTATCGGTTGGTCCAGTAGCTATTTCTGCCTTATTAATTTTGGCTGGGATTAGTCAAGTAGCGACTCCAGGAAGTGATTTATACATCGAATTAGTCATCCTAACTGGTTTACTTGTCGGTATTGCCCAGTTCCTGATGGGTGCTTTTCGCTTAGGCTTTTTGGTTAATTTCCTTTCGCATCCCGTCATTGCTGGTTTCACTTCAGCCGCAGCCGTCATCATTTCCATTAATCAATTCAAATATATATTAGGGATTGATGTCCCGCGTTTTACCGAGATTTTTGACACTTGTATTTATTGCCTTCAGCATCTTTATGAATCTAAAATACTCACCTTAGTATTTGGACTTGGAGGAATATTATTAATGCTGCTGCTCAAACGAATCCATCGCAATATTCCTGCTGCTTTGATCGCAATTATATTGGGCATTCTACTAACCACTTTTCTAAATTTGGATGCCAAAGGGTTGGCGATAGTGGGTGATATTCCGAGCGGGCTTCCCGCTTTCTACTTACCAGAGTTAAGTTTAGAAAACATTAAGCTCGTTCTCCCCACGGTATTCACCGTTTCATTGATTGGTGTAGTAGAATGTATTGGTATTGCCAAAGCGATTGAGTCTAAACACAACTATTATCGCGTTATTCCCAATCAAGAACTTCGTGCAATTGGTTTATCAAAAATCGGCGGCGCATTTTTTCAAGCTTTACCTACTTCGGGCAGCTTTTCGCGTAGCGCAATTAATGATAACGCGGGTGGAAAAACGGGGATTTCATCCATTATCACCGCACTACTAATTATTATCACCTTACTTTTTCTAACGCCCTTATTTTACCATCTGCCCGAAGCGATCTTAGCTGCGATTATTCTGCTGGCGGTACGTAATTTATTTGAGTGGAAAACTGCGGTAGAATTATGGAAACATCATCGCGCAGATTTTTGGATGATGTTGGCTACTTTTATTATCACCTTGAGTATCAGTATTGAAGCGGGCATTTTGACAGGAATCGGTTTGTCCGTTGCCACTTTGACTTTTAAATCTTCGCAACCACATATTGCTGTAGTCGGCAAATTACCACAAACTACCTCCTTCCGAAATGTAGAGCGTTTCACGGATGCAAAACAGTACGAAGGAGTATTGATGGTACGTTTTGATGCACATTTATACTTCACAAATGCCACTTATTTCAAGGATACCTTATCAGATTTAGTAGCAGAACAAACGGCGTTAGAAGTTTTCATTTTGGATGCTTCTAGTATGCATGCGATTGACGCCAGTGGGATGCAAGCATTAGATGAATTTTATCAATTTCTAGTGGAGCAAAAAGTACAATTTTACATCACAGGCGTGTTAGGACCAGTCCGCGATTTATTTTATCAAAATGGCTTTTTTAATAAAATAGGTGAGATGAATCATTTTATTAACCTCAATAGTGCCATCGAATTTCATTTACACCGCGAAGATGCAAAGCGAAAATATTGGTTGACTCAAACTATTAAGAATAAGAAGTAAATTCAGCGAAGGAAGAAGTCAGAAGTCAGATCGATAAATCTGTCAGAAGTCAGACTTTTCAATGTATTGAATATCAATCACTTGCGATTAATTCTACGTTTCTGATCAGCAATTCTTAGTGTAATATGGTTACGTTTACTAAACTTTCTTTTGCCAAAGATTCTCAGCTAAAATTATAGCATTCATAACATTTTGAACTGGTAAGTTTAGTAAACGTAATTCGTGCATATTTTACACTAAGAACTGCTGGTTTTTGATAAACTATATCTATTTCTGTCCTTTTACTGAACAGATTGCAACTACCAGCTACCAACTTAATACTACCAACTATTTCTCTTTAATCAATTGAATCACGCCCAGCGGATTAATCAACCATTCACTATACGCCAACGGAAATACCTCCACGCCTACCCGAGCGAGAATCTGAATTTGATAGGTCGTCAATGCCGTTCCTACTTCGCCTGCAAAAGCGATTAAGTCGATTGCTAACAACTTTTCGTCGTCCCAAATCAAAATATCCAAAGGAATATTTGCCATCAAATAGTTAGGAATGATGCGTCCTGAAACGTGCGGACGTAGTGCTCGAATAATTTCTTGCAAAGCAACATCACGAGCGGATGTAGCCGTTACCGTTGGGAAACGATAATTTTCTACGTAGTCTAAATATTTGGTAATCAACCAATTAGATGATAATTTTTCTTGGGTGAAAGATTTAAATAAATGAATCTCCCTACGTGCTCGGGTGATACTTACGTTAAAAACATCCGTCCGATTTAAAAAAAGAAAGGCACTCGGATGCGATTCATTATCTAAGGCAAAAGACAAAAACATCAAGTCGCGTTCTTCGCCCTGAAATTCATGCGCAGTTCCAATCAATACCTGATGTCGTTCCAATTCGGTCAGTGAAAATCCATTTGCAATATTGCGTTGCAACCAACTCACCTGCTCTCGAAAAGGCGATAAGATACCAATCTTACTACATTGCGCAACGGGTAAATGCTGCTCGTCGGTCATGCGTAAACGCAAAAAGAAAATCAGGGCTTCTCCTTCGTTTTTATTGTACCCTCGCTTTACACGTTTACCATTTTCTACATTTTTGATGAATACCGATTCCTCGCCCTGACGGGAAGGCGTCTGGGTCATTAAGCGTAAACTATCGCTATAAAATTGTTCGTTACTAAATTGAATAATGCGCGGATGGGAACGAAAATGCTCGTTTAGCAAATGAACTTGCCCCTGTTTGCGCACATTTTCTAAAGCTAAATCCAATAAACTTCGTTCCCGAAAATTTAATTCGTCCTCTAGCTGTTCCAGAGGCAATCCATAATTTTCAGCAAATAATTGTTGTCGCTTTTTAGGTAAAAAAGAAACATGCCGCAGTTGTTGCGGATCACCGACAATCAGGGCACGTTTTGCACGTTGCAAAGCAGGCAAAGCCGATGCAATATCGCATTGACTCGCTTCGTCGATAATAACCAGATCAAATAAGTCCTTGGTTTGCGGTAGCACACGTTGCAAATCAGAAAAACTAACTAGCCAAATCGGAAAGGCAGAAAGAACAATTTCAAATTCCGTATTGGCAAAAAAAGTTTCACGTCGCGTCCCTGTTCGACTACGAATGGCTTTGAGAAATTGTTGAATCTCGTAGCGATGATGCTCCAAGGTATGACGCAAATAATAATAGTAATCCAACTTGAGCAAATGCTTAATATTGCGCAAATTGAGTTGCTCCAAACGTTGGAGATTGGCGTAAATATCTTGGAGTGGAAGTTGTTTTTTTATTTTATTAGTTAGCTTAGAACGCTGCCAACGTTGCCACCAATTAGGATTATCAACCTCTAATTTTTCTGCCCACTCCTGTTCTTCTTCCAGCCGATTATTGAGTTTAGTTTCCCAATTGGCGATGCGCTGATACGTAGTCTGAATTTCTTTTTCTGCCTTTTTTTGCGCGGACTTCGTCACCTGCCTAAATCCCGCCTCAAATCCATA
>JBGCES010000502.1:0-5394 GCA_045106545.1 Saprospiraceae bacterium | reverse complement strand
TAGCATACTCATCAATTTTGATCAAAAATCGATCATCTTCATCTCGTTCAGGTGAACGTACAATATCAGCTATTTTTCCAACTAAAAAAGCATGATGATGTTTACCCTCACCTTCGGGCCATCCCCACTCTTCTGGGACATTTTGGTTACGAGTACAAACTACATATTGACATTTAGCAGCTCGATTACGATTGAGTCGCCAGGAGGAAGATCCTGTCTCGTTAATAATCATTGTAATGCTTTTACCTGTAAAAACAACTACTGTTTCATTATTCATAAAATTATGATTTTACTTTAAAAGTGAATTAATGATACAAATATACAATTTTTTATTTAACATTGCAATAGTTAAGATTAACTATTGCAATAGTTAACTGCAAAATAGCTATACTTTTTGACTTACATAAACATACTTACAACACTTAATATAACAAATCACAGATAATAATTTTACAATTTCTCAAAAAAGGTGTTATCTTACGCAAGTAGCCAGATAACACTTTTTTTCATGAGTTATTTTCAAAATAACTTCCTCTGAAAATTATCAAATTAGAGTATCCAACATCCCCAATCCAACATCCATTCTAAAATGAAAAATCTTACAGGAAAAGTCGTCGCCATCACAGGCGCAGGTTCGGGAATCGGACGCGAATTAGCGTTGCAATTGGCCAAACAAGGCGTTTCATTAGCACTGAATGACTTCAAAGCGGAAACCTTAGCAGAAACCATTCAACTAATTGATAATCAGAAAATTACGATTAGTTCACACGTTTTTGACGTCAGTGATAAACCAGCCATGTACGCTTTCGCAGAAAACGCTATCGCGACGCATGGGCAAGTGGATATGATAATCAATAATGCGGGTTTCGCACTGAGTCCGATTCCCATTGCAGATTTGACGGACGATGAAATTCGTCACGTGTTGGATGTTAATCTGTGGGGTGTCATCCATGGTACGAAGGCGTTTTTACCTCATTTATTGAAGCGCCCCGCAGCCACCGTCGTTAATATTTCTAGTGTCTTCGGTATGATTGGAGTAATGGGACAAGCGCCCTATGTGATGAGTAAATTCGCCGTACGCGGCTTCACCGAATCTTTACGGATGGAGTTATACGATACCAATGTCCAAGTGACTCAAGTCCATCCAGGCGGTATCAAAACCAACATTGTCAAAAATGGACGCTTCCGCGACGGACAAGATCAAGGCACAGCAGCATCACGTTTTGAAAATAATGCTCCAACTACCGCTGCCGATGCCGCTACAACGATTATCAAAGGCATTCAAAAGAAAAAGAATCGCGTACTCATCGGTAAAGACGCCCGCCAAATTGATATTGCCCAACGACTCTATCCTACGAATTATGTCAAATCCATTCGTAAAATCTTTTTAAAAATGGGATTGAATAAATTGTAAATATGCTTATTGCTACGGCGTAGAGACACCCATCTCCGAACAACTTTCACACTATTTTTAAACAATTTTTACACTACTTTTATAACTACTTTTTTCCATGATTCCATTTAAAATTCGCGGTTTACTTTGGTATTTAAAATTTCGCGGTCTGGACATGTCCAAAATGTCGCCCGTTGAAGCGCGTCAAGCCGTCAAAAGAACCTTGAAAAAGAGTCGCGCCTTTGGCGAGTTGCCTTTAGAACCAATGGCAGATATTCAAGACCGTTCCATTGCGATGCGTGATGATACAGAAATTGATATTCGTATTTATCGCCCCGTTATGGATAAAGTGCTACCCGTCATTGTTTATTATCATGGTGGAGGTTTTGTAATTAATGACATCGAAACGCACGAAAATATTTGCCGCCTTTTGGCGAAAAAAAATCAAGCGGTAGTCGTTTCTGTAGGTTATCGGCTCGCGCCTGAATTTAAATTCCCTATTCCTAGTCAAGACTGTTACGATGCAACTGCTTGGGTTGCTCAAAATGCACAAGAATTAGGCGTGGATGCGGATCGTTTAGTCGTAGCGGGCGATAGTGCAGGTGGCAATTTAGCAACCGTAGTAGCGATGATGGCACGCGATCAACAATCCTTTTCTATTGCTGCGCAAGTCTTGATTTATCCGTGTACCGATGGGCGTTTGGCACACCCTTCCATTGATAAAAATGGCGAAGGATTATTATTAACCAAGGTATTAATGGAGTGGTTTATGGAGCATTACCTAGATCAACCCGACAGTGTTAATCATCCTTATTTTTCACCTTTACTGGCAGAAGATTTATCTAATTTACCGCCTGCTTTTGTTTTTACGGCGCAGTACGATCCGCTAATCGATGAAGGGAAATTATACGCCGAAAAATTAAAAGCAGCACGCGTTCCAACCACCTATAAAATGTACAAAGGAATGATTCATGCCTTTTTAGGGTTTACTAAATTGACGAAAACAGCGATGCAAGCGCAGGATGATATTCAGCATTTTTTGCAACCGCATTTGCAAGTAGCGCAAGTGGAAAAAATAGTTAACGATTAGTAGCTAGTTGTCAGTTATTAATCGCTCAAACACAAGTAACTGATAACTTAAAAACATGATGATTACCTTCAAAAAAAATTATGAAAAAGGTGGGACGCTGAGTATAAAACGCGCCGACGATAGCGTCACTTGGCATACGTTACATCAGGGCTTTGAAACGCATGATCTAGCGCATTATGCGGTAGAGAAAGCACTACATTTTACCAATGCTTTTTATGGTATTGTTAATGCTGGCGCAAATATCTCCGAATTCGCTGCGCCACGCGCAGAACGACCTACTCATTTACTCCCCGAAAACTTACCTGCCGAAGCCTTACAAACCGAACATATAGTCAATTTATTGGAACTGGAATTTTATCAGCAAATGGAACAGGCAGCATTTTTAAATACCATTTCCGATATTTTAGAAAAAGCAAATCTGCCCTTCCCAATTCACTTAAATGAAACAACCTTAGCGGAAATGCGCACGACTTATGTAAATTTGCGTCAGCAATGGTCTGTGCTAAAGGATGGCGAAACGCTGGAATTAGATTTTTAGTGTACATAAAGTAGGACTTTTCTAGTTTCAACTGTTTTTACCTTGATACCCTTTATTACAAAATTCACGGCATAGCATCCCCTGTTATATTGATCTGGAACCGTTGCCGTTAAGCATTTTTTTATGACTAATGACGAACTTTTACATAAATGGATTAATGGTGAAATCAGCTACGCTGAGTTGCGTGAATTTCAGCAACGCCCAGAGTATGAATCACTCGTAACTTTGTATAAAAATACAGAAAGCTACGCTGCGCCTGATTTTGAAGGCGATAAAATGCTCAAAAAGGTGCTCGCACAACCCAAAATACAAGCGGCGAAACCGACCGCTAAACGCGTTTCCATCTTTAAATGGCAACGATATGCAGCGGCAGCAGCAGTATTATTGGCAGTTGGATTATTCTTCTGGTATCAGACCAGCGATAGTAATATCTCCTATCAAACGGCACAAACCGAAATTTATAATGGTGAGTTACCAGATGGTTCAACGTTCACTTTAAATGCTGAAAGTCAACTGACTTACGATGCAAATAACTGGAACGAAAATCGACAACTGCAATTACAAGGCGAAGCCTTTTTCAAAGTAGCTAAAGGTAAGCGTTTTCGCGTGGTCACCGATAATGGTTTGGTACAAGTTTTAGGTACGGAATTCAATGTGCGGTCGCGAGCAAACCAACTAGAAGTTGTCTGTCAAGAAGGAAAGGTAGCAGTGTTGAATACGGATGAGGTAACGCTAAAAGAATTAATGCCCAAACAAGCCGTTCGGCTTGAAAATCAGCAACTTACCGAACAATGGTCAACCAATGCTTCGCAAAATTGGACAGACGGTATTTACCGTTTCCGTAAGGTAAAACTAGCGGAAGTGATTGCGGAAATTGAGCGGCAGCATACCGTTGTAGTAGAAACAAATGGAATTGATTTGAATGAAGTTATTTCTTGTAATTTTCCGCGCGAGAATCTGGAAGTGGCGTTAGAATCGTGTCTTGTTCCATTGGGCATTCAGTATAAAATTGAATTTGAAAAAGTTATTTTGTCAAAATAGGTAAAAGGAAAAAGGTTAAGGGAGAAAGGCAACCCTTCACCTTTTACCTTTCATCCTTAACCTAAACTAATCCTTTGCGCATTCTCTTTTTGCTCTTTTTCTTTAGTTGTTTTGTATCCTTATCTGCCCAACATTTGCAGATAAACGAACAGCCATTAAGCCAAGTTTTAAATCAATTAGAGACCGACTATAACTACCTTTTTTCTTACCGCGAAACTGATATTCAAGACGTTAAAATCACCGCCAACCTACCTATCCAAAACGCAAAACAGCTCTTTAATACTTTATTTACCAATACCAATTTACAATATAAAATCATCGCGAATAATTACGTGTTGATTAGTAAAAAAACGGCTTCTGAAACGGACGATCCGCCCGTTCAATTACCTTTATTAAGTGGACAAATCTTAGATAGCCTAACGGGGCAGCCGTTGACTTATGCAAATGTATTTGTAAAAAGCACCGCAGTCGGAACTTACACCGATTTAAATGGAAAATTTCAATTGCGCTACGCTTTTTCGGAGCAAGATTCATTGGTGTTTAGTTATGTCGGCTATGCCGAACAGCGTTTTAAAGCAACGGATTTTGCGCAAGCAAAGTCGCCACCTATTTTTCTGAACTATTTAGATTTAGATGACAATTTTATTGTAGTGACGGACTATCTAACCGATGGCATCCAGCTACGTGATAATAATGCCTATAATAGTTTACAACCTGATAAAATCGGCTCGCTGCCAGGACAAGCAGAACCCGATGTGTTGCAGACGATTCAGTTTTTACCAGGCATTTCTTCGCCTGACGGAACGGCAGCGGGGCTGAATGTACGCGGCGGCGCAGCCGACCAAAATCTGCTACTGTGGGAGGATATTCCGATTTATCATGCAGCGCATTATTTCGGGATGATTTCGGCACTTAATCCATATATCATTGATGAAGCACAGATCTATCGCGGCGGCTTTTCGGCAAATTACGGCGGACGTATTTCGAGCGTAATTAATTTAGAATCAAATCATTACGCTACAGATAAAAACAAATTTGGAGTAGGTACAAATTTCCTCAATGCCTACACTTACGGTAAAATAAAATCTGCAAATCAACGCTTAACACTTAGCTATTCACTGCGTCACTCTATCAATGGCCTTTGGCAATCACCTACTTTTAATAGTATCACGCGCCGTATTCAGCAAAGTGTTTTATTTGATATTCCGATATTTAGCAAATTGCCTCCTGGTTATCAAGTAAGCACCGATTTCCGTTTTTTGGACGGTCATTTTTCTGCTGATTATCAAATTAGTGATCGCAGTGAAATTAGTGTAGCCGCACTGATCGGTA
>JBGCES010000501.1:0-2066 GCA_045106545.1 Saprospiraceae bacterium | reverse complement strand
TTGCAGTAAGCAATTATTTTCTTTTTTACAAAAAACGTTTTAGCACTACGATCAATCGCGTTCATAACAGACTGTAAAAACATAACGATCACCGCACGACCTGCGGTGTAGCTCGGATGTATAGTAGCAACTAGCATTGCTCGTCCTATCCGATCGATAAAGCGCGTACCGACGCACTTTGTCCAGATACTTCTATGTATAAAACAATCAAATTTCATTAATTTCTAAAATTAAATTGACTATTACCACTAGTAATCGTCACGATTCACAATTCAAATAAAATAACTCATGAAAAAATTATTATTACTTTGCTCGCTGACGCTATTGGTTAGCTTATTGATGTCGGATTTGTATGCGCAGGTCACTCCCAAAGTTAGTATCCAAGGTATCTTAAAAAGTGGCGACGGTGCTGCGGTCGATGATGGCAGCTATGGCGTAACCTTTAAATTATATGACGCAGAAACGGGCGGTGCATTAAAGTGGACAGAAGACGCTACGGTAGATTCGCGGGGTGGTATTTACAGTCACCTGTTAGGTTCTGTAACTGAACTTACTGGAGCTGTTTTTGGTACGACGGTCTTTCTGGAAGTGACGGTAGATGGTTCTACTTTAACACCGCGTACCGAGTTGACCTATTCTCCTTATACCTTGTCGGCGGCGAGTATTGCTAGTAATGGTGGTAGTGCTGTTTTTGACCTTGATGGTAACTTAGTAGTAGCCAAAGACGATGCAGCTACTGCGAATATAAGCGCGGATGGTGATATAAGCGCGGATGGTAATATTAGTGCAGATGGTGATATTAGCGCGGAAGGAAATATTAGCGCGGTTGGTGATATTACTGTAAATAATATTATCACTGCTGGTGATATTAGTACTGTTGACTTCGTTACCTCTGGAAAAATATTTGCTGCGCCGCTTGCTGGCGAATCTGCTCCTTTACATACGATTACAATTGGTGATGCCGACTCGGGAATCAAGCATAAGGGCGATGGTCATTTTGCATTAGTTTCTAATGGAGTAGAAGTATTACATATTGATGGTAATAATCATAGCCCTAGAGTAAGTTTATTTGATGCCAATCCAGAGTTCCCATTCTACGTTGGATCGTACAACCCCCGAGATCTTGACGAGTTTAACACATCAGGTAACTGGTTTAGTGCTGGTTTTGCAGATGGCGAAGGCGTAGATGACATAGAAGATAATAACAACAATGAACCTATAAACGATGTAGTAGCCTTCTTTGATGGTGATGTACTTACTTCTAGTGCGTTTGCTGCGATTGGTTATTACAACTTTTCAGACGAAAGAATTAAGAAGCATATCCAAAAAACGGATACCGAGGCAGATCTACAGATGCTAAACAAAATCCAGATCAAAGATTACGAGCATATCGATCAAACCAGACTAGGTACAGTTAAAAAAGTAATTGCGCAAGAATTGAAAGCTGTATATCCTAATGCTGTTTCTTACAATAGAAACGTCATCCCTAATGTTTATGAAAAAACCAATCAGGTCACTTTTGCTGATGGTGTTTTAACGATTACAACTGTTAAGGCGCATGATTTTATTGCGGGTGATAAAGTGGATGTTTTTACACCCGAAGATGATTATAAAATGGCGGAGGTATTAGCAGTAAAAGATGCTCATACTTTCTCTATTGCTACTGAATTGGCTTCTACCCAAGCACTGGTTTATGGTAAATGGGTGAATGATTTTCACGTGGTAGATTATGATGCTATTTCAATGCTAAACGTATCCGCAACGCAGGAATTATACCGCCTGATTCAGGATTTACAAAAAGAAAATATAGCATTAAAATCCGAGAATACTTCCCTCAAAACAACGGGTGCAAGTGTGGAAAGTCGTCTAGCTAAATTGGAAGCATTACTAAATGTAGCGACTACTCCAACTGCTGTACAAAGTACCTCTAGTAAGTAAGCAATCACAATCTAATTTGTGGTAAAAACGTAGTCAGTGCTAAAGCAGTTATCTGTTTACGTTTACTAAATTTTCAAGTTTAGTAAACGTAGGATCTTAAATTGGGAAGTAATTTTCAACTGTTACTT
>JBGCES010000500.1:0-3895 GCA_045106545.1 Saprospiraceae bacterium | reverse complement strand
GCGTACTTGATAGTAAAGCGCATCTTCTGCTGCACTCCAATTGATGGTCGCGGCTGAAGTGGTAATATCATCTACTGAACGCTCCGAAGGATAATTGACACAAGGTTCACCTTGCGGTTCGTCACAAGCGTCAGGAGCAGTAAATAATGCCGTTTTCACCAAATCAGGACAAGTCGATTGTCCATTCTTACAAACCTCTGCGCGGATGTCAACCGCATTACCATCTGCTTCTAAACCAGTGATATTGATTGCCGTCGGGCTACCCGCTGCGGCTACTTCGCCCAGATATTCCTCGTTCACATAAATGCCGATGGTCGCTGCGCCTGAACAATTATAACTAACCGTAATTTGCTGCTCGTAAGTGTTAGAATTAGCATCACAAGCGGTTTGTTCCCCTGCGGTAATCTCTGAAATTTCGCAAGTTGGCGTAGTCGATTCTTCCGTAATATTTACGGTATAATCTTCCACTTCGCCGTAACCAAAAGTATCACAGGCGTCTTGAATCGTATTATCTTCTTCGTACCATTTCATACTGACGCGCATCCGCGTAGCAACGAGCGGCGCGTTAGCAGGGATGTTTAAAATACCGCTGGTTTCGCCTTGTGATGGCGTATCGCTTTCAAAAACTAATTCACCCGCGTCATCAAAGTCGTTGTCTTGGTTGAAATCAATCCAGACGCGCCAAAATTCGCTATATGGATCGCCTGAATAACTAGCATTCAAAGCAACATCGACGGCACTTCCACGACCTAAATTAGCGATACGGCTAGTATAATCAGCATAGCCACCATCGCTATTTGAGTTAGAATTTAAATCGCCAATTTGCACCTGTGAAATCCATTCGTAACTCGCGTCAACGCCAGTACTTGGGCAATATTCGGTATTGGTTTCGCCGCCGTTATCGTCGTCGCCTTCAATGGTGATCACTGGATCTGACCAGTAGAATAAATTGTCATTTTCGTCAATCTCTGCGACAACATCCTGATAATCAATGAAATAAATGACAAAATAATCACCTGCAGGCACATTTAAATCTCTAGTATCTTGTGTAAAAGTAATTGCAGGACTGCGTTCACCCGCTGCTAAATCAGGAATACTTTCCGAACCAATAAATAGGTCTTCCGCAGTAGAAAAACTATCATCCGTCGAAAGGTAGTAACCAATTTCGCCACCCGTGGAAGCGCCGCTACCCATATTGAGCACGCTCAGTGTAGCCGTAATGATTTCATTAAAAAGACCTAATTCACCGCCATTAGAAGTTAAACTAGGAGTGCCGTTTTCTTCACCGCCACCACCATTATCACCACCGCCATTTCCGCCGTCACCCTCTCCTAAACAACTCGCTGCAGCTACGCGATTGCGAATCAAATCACCTGGTTGATTTCCAAAGCCATTTTGGAAATTAATGCCGTATTGTGAAAGGTGACAGTAGGACATTATCGTACCACCATTAGTGGGCGCTGGACCAGAGTCGCAGTTACCTTCCGTTGGATAACAATTGTCCAATGCACCGCCCGACCAGCTACAACTTTGCGTATGTGGCGAACCTAGATTGTGCCCCATTTCGTGCGTTACCACACTTACTGTCCAAGAGTAAGTTGGAAATTCGCTGTAAGTGCGACCAATATTACTGTAGGCTATGCCGTAAATAGGCGCACAAAGTGCATCCACATAAGCAATTCCGCCATTATTGGCATTTACGGTACTTACCAAATGCGCTAAATCGCCATTATAATTGCCATTTAAACGACTTTGAAAGGCATTCAACGCGCCGTCAGAACTGCTGCTAGGGTAGGGATCGGGACTCGTCCATACTAGAATCTCGGAAATCTCGGTATCAATATTTTCATTTTGGTAAAGCGCCCGAACGACGTTGTATAATCCCGTAATGTAATCCGTTACATTCGCTTCACTATTGTTTTTATCTTGGTATAAGCGGTAGTCGCCTTCAAAATAAACTCGCACAACTTTCGCCGATTTCTCGCCGCCCGTGGTCGGTTTAGCATCGTGGTATTGATGGTCTAAATCATCTGTTCCACAAGCGAACTTATTGGCGATTTGTAGGTCGTTTTCTTGGTAAAAAACGTAATCGTTACTAGCTGGAAACTTGTTTTGTTGCAAATGCCCCAGCACGTAATGCTTACCTTCATGCGCTACGACCGCCATGACCATATTTTTAAATAAACTCACTGCCGCGACAGATTTGGTATTGCCGTTAACCGAACCCGTGTAGTACAAACCGCGTTCGTAATCCACGCGTTTTCCTTCGTTAGTAGTGAGTTGAAAATCAGAACTTAACACTTCCGTAGTAGTCAGGTCTAATTTGAAGACTTGACCGTCTGCTGTGGGCAAAGTCAGTAAAATTCGCTGGGGGCGGGTCGCTAAAGTACGTAGTAAAGTCTCGGATTGTAGCTGTAAGTACGTTGCCGTTTGCACGTAATCTTTCTCGCTAAAGTCACTTGGTTTTTCAGTCGTTTCAAATAGGTTAATTTGTTGAATAGTAGGCTGAATGGATTGATGGCTCTGGGCTTGGTTGTTTAAGGTGAAGCAGGACAAAAATAGCAGTAGCAATGCGCTACGGCGAAAATAATTCAGTAAGTACATCGGTTTTGTGTTTTAATTATGGATCAAAAAAATAGTAAAGTTATTTTTTTGATGAACATTAAATAATCCCACCACGCATAGTCAAATGCGTAGCAAATAGTTTACTCAGCGCATCGCGCTTTGAGTATTAAGACAGTGCTAAAAACTTGATAATCAATAAATTAAATAAAAAGGAATAATTAGCATTCGCGGAGCGAAAGCAAAAATAGAATAGCGTTGTTAAGCAAAAATACGATGAATACTTAGAATAGAAAGGGGAAAATAGATCGATCTGTTTTAGAAAAAAATGAGGGTTGGTGTTCCTTGTTCTTGTTTTCAATTATCCGTTGCTGAGAATAATATTGATATACAAGCCTTTACAATAGAGAGGTATAAGTGGCAGAGATGTGGTAATGAAAAAATGCCAGTAGTGTGTGAGTTAAGTCGCTGCAAACATAAGGCGAAAAATGGAAATAAAAAACTTTATATTGATTTATTTGTAAAATGTTTGAGGGCGGACAGTTATGAAGAAAAATGTAGGCTTAATTTTTAAGTAATTCTCTAAGCATTCTTCCGCGCCACCTTTTTCGGCTTCAGTCGATCTTCATGCCGTTGTCGATACTCGGTAAATAATTCTGCCTTTTCGCCATCCGAAAGTGGCGTATTTTTATCATAAAAACCAGCTTCCTTTCGCTGCCGCATTGCCTCGTATAACGTTACCGCACAAGCCACCGAAATATTCAAACTTTCGACCATTCCCATTTGCGGAATTGTGAAATTTCCATCCGTATAAGCTAATGCTGCTTCCGAAACGCCTTTGTGTTCATTCCCAAAAAGTAAGGCGACAGGCTGCGTTAAATCTAACTCATACAAATCCTTTGACTCGGTGGTCAAATGCGTAGCGAGAATGGTCGGATATTTACTTTTGACATGTTCAAAACAGGCATCCACATCCGTATAAAAATGCACATCTACCCACTTGCGCGCACCGCCCGAAGAGCGTTTTCCGAGTGCTAAATGGTTTTTTGTTAAATGCGCATCACTGTACAAAACAAATATCTCCATAATCCCAACGGAATCGCAAGAACGGAGCACTGCACCGATGTTATGAAAATCGTGGACGTTCTCAATAATAACCGTCAAATTGGGTTGCCGCCGTTGAACGACTTGTTCAAATTTAGCGCGGCGTTTATCGGTGATTGGACGTTTGAATGGCATAGAAAATTTTTGGTTGACGGTAGAAGGTGGACGGTTGACGGCAGAGCTGTTAAGTGCTAATTTTAATGTAAAATTTAAAATGTAAAACCGCAAA
>JBGCES010000050.1:0-2853 GCA_045106545.1 Saprospiraceae bacterium | reverse complement strand
ACTGGATTTAACAGATGTACACAGATTTTAGAAAAAGCGATCTGTGAAAATCAGTTTGATCCGTTCCATCTGTGTTCCAATTCCTCGCTCGCGCCGCGTCTCTGACCGGTGTGTAACTCAAAACCCAAAACTACTAATCCAAAACTCCACCCCAATCCAACACTTCGTGACAAATGGTGCTACCACTTTCCGCAAAATCTTCAATGCCTTGCCAATTTGATTTTCCACAGTTTTGATTGAAACGCCCATTACATCAGCAATTTCTTGATAGCTTTTATATTCAAAGCGACTTAAATTGAACGCCACCCGACAGCGGTCAGGTAGATTATCAATCGCCGATTGAATAATTTGTTCCAATTCTTCTTTTTCAATATGTTGCTGTGCTGATACTTGCTTACTCGTTTGCTGTGGCGCACGTTCCTCGTCGGCAAAGACGATTTTGTTATCACGAATATAATTTAGTGCTTTATTGGTCGCCGACCGTCGCAAGTAAGCTTTCACAGCCGTTTTGATTTGTAATCGCTCGCGCTTTTTCCACAGTTCAAAAAATACTTCTTGCCCCAAATCCTCCGCTACACCCGCATCGGGAATAATGCGTAGCACATTTTTAACCGTATAGGCATAATAGCGCCGAAAGAGCAATTCTATTGCCCGGTCTGCATCCGTTTGAAGCAGTGCGATTAATTGTTCGTCGGTATGTTGATCGTCTGAATGGATAGATCTGATATTTAAATAACGATTAATAGTATCATTCCCATTATTTCGGCAATACTTAGAAATGAGAAGATAAGTGTATTCTGCCGCCGAATTTACTAATTTCCCGACAATAAATTCAAATCTTTTAGCAGAACCGAAATTTAAACGCGTTCCATTTGGGCAATTTAAAATAAACAGATACCTTAACGGCTTGGGTAATGAGGAATGATGAAGTATGAATAATGAATTTCAATAGATTCTTTCCTTTTTTGACTAATAATTAAAACTATCAAAAACATTCTCTAAACGCCAGCTTATCAAGTACGATAGCCAACTTAATCAACCCAATTATCAATCAACCTATTAACCAATTTGGCGAAGTTAGAGTTAAAAAATTATTTCCAGCATGAAAAAACTGCTTTATTTACTGGTGTCATCACCACTACTTTTTTTGACTTCTTGTAATGTGGACGATACGCTGAATAGTATCATGACGCCAATTACTAGTGTCGTTAGTTCTATTGTCTTTTTTACCGTTCCATTCGGCGAGCGAGAAGTACCATTTGTCCTTATTTGGTTAGTTATAGGTGCGATATTTTTGACCGTTTACAACAATTTTATTAACCTACGTGGTTTTAGACATGCCTTAGATGTCGTGCGTGGTAAATTTGATGATCCCAGTGATCCAGGGGAAGTATCTCACTTTCAAGCGTTAACTACGGCACTTTCTGGTACAGTTGGAGTAGGTAATATCGCAGGTGTTGCCTTAGCGATTTCGTTAGGTGGTGCTGGTGCAACCTTTTGGATGATTCTGCTTGGATTATTTGGAATGTCTTCCAAATTCGTCGAGTGTACACTAGGTTTAAAATATCGGAAAGAATTACCTGATGGCTCGGTATCTGGTGGACCAATGTATTATTTGAGTGAAGGATTGGAGAAAAAAGGCTTTGGTGGTTTAGGAAAAGTATTAGCAGGATTATTTGCAATTGCCTGTATCGGGGGTTCATTTGGTGGTGGTAATATGGTACAAATTAACCAAGCGACTTCGCAGTTAATTGCTGTGACTGGTGGTACAGAAAGTTTCTTTTACGGAAACGGTTGGATATTTGGTCTAGCGATGGCAGTTCTAGTCGGTGCAGTAATTATCGGTGGTATCAAAAGTATCGCTAGTGTAACCGATAAAATTGTTCCTTTTATGGTCGGAATTTATTTGATTGGAGCATTTATCGTCATCGGTTATCATTTCGCAGATATTCCAGCAGCATTTGGTCAAATTATGGACGGTGCGTTTAATAAAAATGCTGCTTTCGGTGGCTTTATTGGAGTCTTGTTAGTCGGTGTTCAGCGGGCAGCATTTTCTAATGAAGCAGGTATCGGTTCTGCCTCTATTGCACACGCTGCGGCGAAAACCGACGAGCCGATTAGTGAAGGTATCGTCGCTTTATTAGAACCATTTATTGATACGGTTGTGGTTTGCACCTTGACGGCATTAGTGATTATCATTACGGGTAACGCACCCGAAGCAACAGTAGCATTAGCAAACGATGCTGAAAAAATTGCTTTGACTTCGCGTTCTTTTGAATCCGTAATTTCTTGGTTTCCACCTGTATTATCCTTGGCTGTAATCTTATTCGCACTTTCTACCATGATTTCTTGGTCTTATTATGGCTTGAAAGCGTGGACATACTTCTTCGGGGAGTCTAAGCGGATGGAAAACTTATACAAATTAATCTTCTGTATTTTTGTCGTCATCGGTTCTGCGATTAGCGCACAGAGTGTATTTGACTTTGGCGATGCGATGATTTTTGCGATGTGTTTCCCAAATATTCTAGGTCTGTATTTCCTCGCTCCTGAGGTAAGGGCAGATTTGAAGGATTATTTAGCGCGCGTCAAATCTGGAGAGATTAAGCGATTTAAATAATTGCTTCATTTGAATGATAAAAAAGCCGCTTAGGAATTGAGTTTCCTAAGCGGCTTTCTTGTGGCCAAAATGTCCTTATTTACGAACAAGTCTATTTTGTAACGATTATTTTTTGAGTTATCATTTTGGTCGCTGTTTGTAATACAACGTAGTAAATGCCAGCATTGAGGATGTTCGCATTAAATTCAGCGTTGTACTGCCCTTGAGGGTGATTATTATTTGTCATAATTTCCATC
>JBGCES010000005.1:0-7394 GCA_045106545.1 Saprospiraceae bacterium | reverse complement strand
AAAAAACGTAGTCATAGTCTTTTTACGACGAGGCTTTTTAACGATGTATAGTGCAAAAAGAG
The DNA here is from genome assembly GCA_045106545.1 of Saprospiraceae bacterium. Taxonomy (GTDB): domain Bacteria; phylum Bacteroidota; class Bacteroidia; order Chitinophagales; family Saprospiraceae; genus JBGCES01. Next base: position 7,332 of record JBGCES010000005.1, on the reverse strand, counting down.
ACCGTCACAAAATGTGTCGATTATTTTAGGTTAACTACTTACCTACACACCACGGGTTCAATTTATCCTATCATTTTTAATTTTTTCTAACGTCCTTTTGCGAATTCTACTGAGTGATTGTGGCTTCATGCCTAAGTAACTTGCAATCTGATGATGTGGCACTCTATTCAAAAGGTTGGCGCGGTGTTCTAATAAATTAAGGTATCTTTCTTCGGGAGAGGACGCGATAAAATGACTCCATTCCTCTTTCGCCTGATTTAATTTCTCTTTGGCTACGTGCGTTACGATGGCATCCAACCGAGGCACTAACGCACGTAACTGGTCTTCAAATTCTTGATGGCTAATCGTGAGTACACAATCTTCCACACATTCCCAATAATGATTGGAGGTGACGCCTCTGCCGTTGTTTACATAGGAGGTACATTTTTCTCCCTCGGTATAAAAAGCGGTTGATTTTTCATCACCATCTACAATTTGATATTCTCTCAAACAGCCTTCCAATACCATATAACATTTGGTCGGTATTTGTCCTGCTCTTAATAAGGTAGTTCCTTTTTTAAAGGACTCCACAATCGTGATATCCACAATTGTTTCTATTTCTTCTTTCGTCAATATTTCAATTCTACTGACGATTGCTCTGACTTTTTCTTTTAGGTTCATCGGTTTATTTTTTAAAAATTATCACTTCAGTAAGCCATCCCTCCAAATGTGCCTTTGAGCTAAGTTTCCAACAGTTCGGATAGCTCTCTTTCAAACGCGCTTCGATATATTTTAAACCCGTTCCGTATTCCATATTTTTAGCATGATGATTTGTTTTGCCACGGCTAAGTAATTGATAAGTCATCGAATGTCGTTTTTGTTGTGCGCTAAAGACGAATTGAACGGGCTGATCTGCCGAATTTTGATGGCTAATTCCATTTTCAATAACCGTTAAAAAAATGGCAGGTGGAATGGTCGCTGTAGGAGAGAAGCCGCTAGTTTGCAATTGATAGTGTTGCTCTTTGCGGAAACCCATGATTTTTAAATGCGCTTGGCAGAGTTCGATTTCTTGCTGAATGGGAATCAATTTTTTACTAGAAATATCTAATAATATTTCAAATTCTTGGCTTAACGCCAAAAGCAGTTCTACTCCTTTTTTCGGACTTTGCTCAATCCATGCCAAGGCCGAAGTAATCGAATTCATCAAGAAATGTGGCTGAATATTCTTTTTTAATAATTCGATTTCTAATCTACTTGAATGTAGTAATGCAGCTTCCCGCAGACGCGTATTTTCTTTCTCTTGTAAAGCTAATGAAATCAACATCATCAATACTAGATGCGCAAATCCAATATACAAAACAATATCGTAATATTTATAACCAGCGATGAGCGCAAAGGTTACGGGGGCAACACCAATTAAAGCTAACAAACTACCTTTTTTACGTTGTTGATAGGCTTGTAAGCAAAAATAAGTAGCGGTAAAAAAAGAAGAAACCATGGTTAAATTGGTGGAAAGATCGTAGCCAAATTGAGCGAAATATAAATAAGCAGTAAAGCCAATCAACATATAAACTATGACTCGTCGATAGGATGGTAGTGAAAACCGCCAAACAAAAAATAACGGTAGCATCAGCCCAATTACCCAGCTAATGCCCAAAATAAATTGCAAACGCACAAAATGCCAATCATAGGTGTAATGGTAGTAATTACGTACATATTCCAGAATAATCAGCAGAAAAAAGGCAAGACACAAAACGCTAAATGCTAATTCGGGCAACTTCCGCAAATTTGCCAAATAGCGAGCACCATAAAATAACCCAATGATGAGAAAACAACCCGCATAGATATGCATAAAAGCCGCTTGTCTAATCGCATCTTGGAGAGGTGACTGATGGTCACCTAACCAAACGCCATAAAACCGAATCTTATCTTTTGCATAAAAATTTGAAATTTCTAGTTCTACTAAATGCTTTCCTTTCGTCAACAGCGTATCTGGAATTAAGAAATTAGTTTCTAACCTTCCTGCCACTTCGTTTGCTTGCGAATCACCCACTTGCCCATTTTTACCTAACAAAATCCCATCCCAATACACTTCTGAGGAAGCAAGTAAGGAAATGTATAAGGAATAATGTTGGTCGATGGGGCGGATTGATTCAATGTTAAAGGAAACTCGAATTCGATACCTGCCCATTTTAGTTGGTAATTCCTTGCTCCAATCTTCTTTTTCCGCAGCAGTATATTCCCATTCCGAAGTGGAATAGCGAAGTTCTTCGGCAACCAAATGATTGGGTGAAAGTGAACAAAACAGAATGATAAAAAACGCGGTATATGTTTTCATAGCTCAAATATAGGGAGGATCTATGGTAGTAAAATGCAGTTGACTACATGAAAAATGCAGTTGACAAGTAATAACGGAAAGTTGTCTGATAAGCGCGCATCTTAGCATCATCAAACAAGAAAACTATTTGAGTCCACTTAAAAAACGCATAAATTTAAACAGATAGATAGATAGTTCGATTTAATTTTTTTGGAAAATAAATAAATCCCTATATGCCCTATGTTCCTATGTGTTTCAATCAAAATTTGTGTTTTGCGGCTTGCCGCATTAAGGGCATGTGTTTTATAAAAAAATGTGTTTTTTGAGTAGACTCCTTATTCAATTTAAACTAAAATTATGACAACTTTTCGCATCTTAATAATAATGATAATATTCAGTTTTTGTCAATCTTTGACAGCACAGAAAACGGTAGAATTAACGATTGAACCTTATACGTTTGAAAATAGAGCAGGAACAAAAGTTGAGGCAGAATTGGGCAGTTTTCAAGTGCCCGCCAATCGACAAAAAGCAGATGGAAAAATGTTGAATCTGAAATTTGTACGGTTTAAAAGTACCAATCCAAATCCTGGTTCACCAATTGTATATTTAGCCGGTGGCCCTGGTGGAAGTGGCGTTTCTACAGCTCAGGGAACGCGTTTTGATTTGTTTATGTCGATGCGAGCGATCGGTGACGTAATTGCCTTTGACCAACGCGGAACGGGCTTATCCAATGAAGTACCTGCCTATGAAAAGTATTGGATAGCCGACATGGATAAGCCATTAATGGCGGATGAAATCACGTCTTCCATTCAAATAGCGACTTTAAAAGCGACTAATTTCTTTGCTTCCGAGGGACACGATGTGAAGAACTACAATTCCAACGAAAGTGCGGATGATTTAAATGATTTGCGCTTGGCTTTAGGAACTGAAAAAATCAGTATATGGAGTATTAGTTATGGTTCACATTTAGCATTGACGACTATCAAACGCCACGAACAGCATCTAGATCGAGTTATTTTAGCGGGCGTAGAAGGTTACGACCATACCGTAAAATTGCCCGCTGATCAGCAAGCATTATTGGAAAAAATTGACCAATTACTTAAAGACAATCCTACTACGGCTGCCGTTTATCCAGATTTTTTGGGTGATATAGCACGTTTACTAACTCAACTAGAAAAAGAACCTGCAATCGTACAAACACAAAATCCTATGACTAAAGAGCCGATGGATGTCGTGTTAGGTAAACTGGATATGCAGATTTTAATAGCAGCTTTTTTAGGCGCACCAGCTTATTCAAAACAATTGCCGCTGCTAGTTAAAAATATGCTGGCAGGCGATTTTTCAGGTATGGCTGAGTTTGCGAGTTATCCCAAATCCATTCGCTTTAATGGAATGAGTATGGGAATGGATATCGCTTCGGGGATTTCGCCTGAGCGATTGGAAGTGATCAAAACAACGATTCCTCAAACCTTATTAGGCGACGCGATTAACTTTCCTTACTTGATGCAGTGGGAAGTATTGCAAGATCTAAATTTAGATTTAGGGGACGAATTTCGAAAACCGTATGCAGCGAAATTACCCGTTTTAGCGATCAGCGGAACTATGGACGGACGCACGCCACCTACGAATGCTACCGAAACGCTGGCGCATTTTACGAATAGTCATCATTTATTGATTGAAGGTGCAGGACATAGCGATCCGCTTTTCCTTTCTTCTCCTCGAATCGAACAACAAATGTTAGCATTTATGCGCGGTGAACTAATAAAAGATGAAGTGATTACGCTGCCGCCCGTAGAGTTTAATTTGCCAGAATAGAAACAGAAGCTAAATGTAAAAATCATCTAACTGCCCAATAATATACACGATGAATAAAATTTTAATTTTTTCAATCCTGCTATTACTTTTCTCTTGTAACGATCCATCAAAAGTTCAAGACACTACTTTACTACTGGACGAACTTACGCCCCAAATAGATTCTTTGCTGCAAGTAAATAATTTAACGGGTTTGAGTGTTGCCGTGATCGAGGATGCAAAAATTCTTTGGCATCAAGAATATGGCTACAAAGAAAATGGAAAGGAGGAGAAAATGGATGAAAATACGGCTTATTCAACGGCTTCCATCTCCAAAGCGATTACCGCTACGACCTGCTTGATTTTAGCGGAAGCGGGAAAAATAGACATTGATGCGCCCGTTAGCAACTATCTCAAAAGATGGCAATTGCCAGCGTCTGAATATCTACAAAAGACCGACTTGACGATTCGTCATTTATTATCGCACACAGGTGGAACTTCCCACGGCGGGTACGCTGATTTTTATGGAAATGATTCGATCCCCACTATCATACAATGTCTAAACGGTGAATTACTTCCGAGAACGAATGCTCCTATCACAATTCAGTTTGAACCAGGTACGGATGTTTTATACAGCGGTGGTGGTTTTGTGATTGTTCAATTAGCATTAGAAGATGCGCTTGATCAGCCTTTTCAAGACATTGTTGCCGAAACCATTTTTGCGCCCTTAGAAATGGAGCATACCACGATGATTCAACCGAATCAGGCTGGTTTTTTAACGAACGTCGCTAAAGTACATAACGTAAACCAAGAGGTGATTAGGACGGGAATTCCGATTTGTCCTCAGTTAGGGCCATCGGGTACTTGGAGTACGGCGAAAGATTTAGCGCGCTTTGGTATCGCAATTCAAAAAGCCTTAAATGGTCAACCAACTGAGGTTATTAGTACGCAAGTCGCGAAGCAATTATCGGAAATTGGAACTTATAAATTTGCTGGCGGGGGTGCTTTAGGTTGGCAGCGTTCTTATGCCTTTGGTAACCTCGATTGGTTAACAATTATGGGACAGAATACGGGCGTTGGCGGGGAGCTTAATGTAACGATGGAAGGTGGAAAAGGGATTGTCATGCTCGCCAATGGAGAAACCAAAAATAGATTGCCCGTACTGAGTTTTATGCGCTCCCAGATTATAGAACGCTTAAATTGGCGGCAAGAAATCAATGAAAAAGCGGTTGCTTTAGAGGAAGCATTTGTGGATAAAATTAAAGGTTCTTATCTGGATTTTATGTACGGCGATTTTGGTGAAACGGTATCGATTCAGAAAGAAAATGGGCAATTATATATCACTTCTCAGCTACTTAGATTGTTAACAGACAGCGAGAAAAATAAAATGATTCATATTGGAAATAGGGTTTTTAAAATTGAAAATTATCCGAATTACGTTGCATTTGTAGAGAATGATGAAAGGATAGATTCTATCAAAATCTACCGTTACCCAAACGAGGCGGAAGAAAACAAATGGACTATTCCAATCGAAGCCTTAAAGACGGTAAAGGTACAACTGATCGATGCGTTTTCGGGCGCAGATTTTGAGCAATCCAAGCAGCTTTATCGAGCGATTCAGGAGCGAGAAACGGATTATGATTTTTCTTATAGTTTAATCGAACTAGGTGTGATGTTTTACGGTAGAGCCGAAATAGAAAAAACCGTAGCAATGTTTGAATTTAATGCAAGCGAAAACCCAGATAATCCCGATTCTTATGCTGCTTTGGCAGAAATTCATGAACGCGTAGGTAATAATAACGAAGCATTGAAATACTACCAATTGCTTTTGCCGATGCTGGATGATGAAAAAGATAAACAGGCAATTAAAGCTAAGATTGAGACGCTGCGATAGGAGGCGGTGGTAAAATGGATAGCGTTTATAATTTCGTCGTTTCTAAACAGAAAAATACTTATCGCGGATCGCTTTATATCGCGTACGACCCAGCGGAATTAAGGTATCATCGTCTAATTTTAAATGGTATTTGCTGCCAGATTGGATAGTGATAGATTGACAGATGCGCATATCGACGAGGTAAGATTTATGTACGCGTTCAAAGTGGTCGGGTAATAAACGGACTAGGTTGTCTAATGATTTGTTGGAAAGTTCCTTGCGTTGCCGTTGTAGGTAAATTTCAGAGTAAATATTTGCACCTTTTACATAACGAATATCATTTACAGCTAACAGATAAATTTCACCATTTTTTTTAATAGCGAGCTGTTTGGCGGCGGGATTTTCATTGTTCTCCTGTTGTTGAAAACGACTTAATGCTTTTCGCAATCGCTCTTCCCCAAAAGGCTTGGCAACAAAATCTAAAACCCCGTATTCAAATGCCTCAATCGCCCGATTACGGTAAGCGGAAATCACGATAGTTTCAAATGACTCTGCCATAAAGTGTTGCAAAATCGTGAATCCATCTTGACCTGATAAATTTAAATCTAGGAGCAATAAATCAATCGAACGGTCAGTAATAATCGTCCGCGCTGATTCGATATTTTCACAGTGAATCAATTCTCTCAATTTTATCCCTAGAATCTGTTTGACCAAACGAGTGGTACGCCGAGCAATGCTGCGTTCGTCTTCTACTAGTAAAACAGTAATAGGAGATGTAGTTAAGTGGTGATTCATTAAAATTCATTTTTGATTAGCATGGGTAGTTATTCCCTAATCAAAGTAACGAATTTTGTAGAACAGTTGTGTGGTCAATACTTGATACACAAACTAAAAAAGCAATTTCGCGATTTTTAAATCCGCCAAACACACTCTCAATGTCTGCTTTTTCTTTATTGAAGCGGTAAATTAATGGTAAAGACACTTCCTTTATTTATTTCGCTACTCAGCGAAATGGTTCCGTTCAATTGATCAACTATTTTTTTACAAGTTGCTAAACCAAGTCCCGTTCCTTCATAGGTTTGCTGTGAATGAAGACGGGCGAACATCACAAAAATTTCATCGTGGTATTCTTGCGAAATTCCGATTCCATTGTCTTCAATAACAATAGAAAACGATCCTACTTGTTTTTGGCTAGAAATTTTGACTGTGGGTACATCAGATTGATTATACTTGATGGCGTTTTCGAGTAAATTTTGAAATAGTAAAACGATAGAAGAACGATTGGCAAAAACAGACGGTAATGGATTTGTGATAATGATTTCAGCATTTTTCTCTTCTATGGTACTTGCCAGCATAGCCTGTAATTCTGAAA
>JBGCES010000499.1:0-13487 GCA_045106545.1 Saprospiraceae bacterium | reverse complement strand
CGGAGCGTCCGTTTCCCCACAACCCAGCATATCAGGCGCGACCGCAAAATAACCAGCTTCCGCTACTGCTGTCAACTGATGTCGCCACGAATACCATGAATCAGGAAAACCATGTAGAAATAGAACGAGCGGTGCGGTTTTATTACCTGCGGATTTGAGAAAATAGCGGACGCCATTAGTTTGAATAAATTGCTGTTGGAGTGCTTCGTTATTGTTCAAAATTTATGCTGAAGTTAATGTTTCGGTACTAAGCGCCAAGACAAAATTAATACACTTTGCACTAAGTTTGAAAACCCATAAAAAATTGATATTCAGGCAGTTATCAAGTCTGTCTTCTCTCAGATTTATCGGTCTGTCTTCTGTCTTCTCATTAACTTAATTAGAAGTAATAAACTGGTTAGCCAATCGCATTTCCTCCGAGTCATACTCTTCCAAAATCTTATCTAGCGTTCTACCGACTTTGGTACATATTCTGATCGCTTCCAATTTAGGATAAGTCGCTTTTTCGCCCTTGAGAATGAGTTCATTCAATTCGTCCCGAGTCATCGCCGATAGTAATTTATTGGGTTTTATGACACTAAAATCAGCCATGATATTGATGTCTCCTTTATAATCTTGTTGTACCACGGAGTTAACGGCATTTGCCATTAATGCCAATGAAGGCACATATTTAAAAAATCGCTTGGCAATCGTATAATTGAACTGAGTTGTTTCTTTGATGACTGCAGTACCAAATCGAACTAAGGGCGCGAGGAACTCGCTCCGCTGAAAAGGAGCGTTAACAAAAGGTAAAACCAATGGATTGGTTAGGCTAATGATAAAGTGGTTGACTCCAAAAAGTCGTGCTAATCGCTTAGATGGCAAGTCACTAGACATAGAGCCATCGATCCATTTTCGGGAAGGTAAATAAGCTTGTACTTTACCATCTTTATTTTTGGCAAATAAAGTAACGGGCGGGAAAACACCGGGCACTGCGCAGGATGCCATCAGCGCCGAACGTATCAATACATTCGGAGAGGCAATAGCGTTGAGCAAACGGGATTCTTGTTGTCCGCCGTGCGGAGAGACCGATATATTTATTTTGCGACCTGTCCGCTCGTAGGCTTCTTGGAAAGTCAAATTTGGAATAATATTATTCACTACCGACTCCAAATCCCTGATACTCAGCGAACTTCTTTTCTCAGCAATATTTTTGAAAATATTTGCTTCTTTTTCTATAATATCGATTAAAGTTTCTTCTTTTAAAAAAGAAATCAATTCCTGATTTGTATGTGTCCCTGCCAAAGCAGAAAATAAAGCGCCTGCACTTGACCCCGAAATCACGTCTGGAACTAAATTATGCTGGGCAAGTGCTTTCAAAACCCCTACGTGAAAGTTGCCCAATTGTCCACCACCACTCAGCATCAAAGCCGACCGCCCAAAACACTGGCTTGCCCGATTAAAGAAATCTAGTTTATCTTCAAAGCTGATATTGCGGTTATTTTTATCTGCGATATGAAGAATCGCATCTATCAATTCATCTACATAATCTACGATTAACTGCTTGGTACCGAATAGCGCTTTTTCGTATAATTTGGGATTTCCCATACCGCCCATATTTCCGTGCACGCCTTCATTTAAGATGAACAGCAAACCTTTGTCATCGCCTTTTTCTCGGTAAGCACGTAAAGTTTCCAGACGAAGATAAATTTCATCATTGTCATACAAATCACTGTAATTCACTTGCTTCCAAGCTTCCATACCCGATACCTTATCATGCTTTATTGCCAGTTCTTTCCACTCTGCGTAACTTTCTGCTTTATTTAATTTTTTCTTGAGTTCTTTTAACTCTTTCGAATACATCTGTTTAGGTTTTATATTTCTTTCGATTAAGTAGGAGGACATTAGAAATCAGACATTATAAGTTAGATAACTCACTGAATATCAGCTTGCTAAATTCTAGCTTTTAACCTCTTAAACCTGTCGAACTACTTACTTATTTTTTTATCATATTTTAAGTTTCAAATATAGGAAAATAGAGTTACAAATGGGTTACAGGATAAACAGCTTTGAAATGTAAAAAATAAATACTGTTAATATTGAAAATGTTTTTTTTGTTTAAACGACCATGAAGAGTAAGCATTTTGGCGATTTTGAGTGGCTAATTTTCAATTACAAAGGTCGCAAGCATGCCACTTTCGATTTCGTAATTGAAGTCATCTTGCTGGTATTGAAACTGAACTTTTTGTGGCTCCTCCTTATGATTAAAAACCACTACGACAATTGATCCAGTAGGATTTTTAAAAGCAACTTGAGAAATATCTTCCCCACGAGCGTTCCTAGTCTCAATACGTTTCGCGCCTGATTGTACAAATTTTGTGATATGTCCTAGCAAAACATACTCTTCATTTTTGGTAACTGTTTTAGTACTAGAATTGATTGTAACTACCGCTCGACAATCGTCGCAGCCACCATTTTTGGGTCCACTGTTTTCATCTAATGCCAGATTCCAAAAAAGCACCGCTTTTGCCCAGTTTCTAGTTGCGCCCATCAGGAGGTTTTCTGAATTCCATGATAAATTAGCTCCGTAGTCTGGAGCAAAATCGCCACCTGAACATTCCGTAAAATAAATACCTGCATCGGGATGTGCATTATACACTTGGGACATAGCTGAAACATCGCCTGCGTAGCAATGAAAAGCAGTTCCAGCTATATAAGGCTTGGTGGCTGCATCATTTAAAATCTCTAATGGATAATTGATGTCATCCCAATTATGGTCATAAATAATAATCTTGGTCGTAATATTATTTGCCTCAAATTGAGGTCCTAAATGGTCCCTTATAAAGCTCTTTTGTTCTGCTGCACTCATTTCCATACTGATGTACGGAGCGGCATATAAGGGTTCGTTTTGGATAGTAATGGCATGAATTGGGATATTTTTTGCCTCCATCGCTTGGATGTATTTAATAAAATAGTTGGCATAACTTGCTTGGAAATCAGTTTTCAAATGTCCACCACCTTTTAAGGTTTCATTCTCTTTCATCCAAGCCGGTGCAGACCAAGGACTTGCCATGATTTTTATCGCTGGATTTATCGTCAGAATTTTCTGTAAAAGCGGAATCAGATACTCGTCTTCCATGGACAAGTTAAAATTATTCTGCGCAATGTCGGATTCACCCGCAGCCAAATCGTTATAGGTAAAATCAGCAATCGAAAAGTCGGATGCGCCAATTGTCAGACGGATATAACTAATTCCGATACCATTTTCGGTATCAAATAAGTCCTCCAGCAATTGATTTTGTTCGGCTTCTTCTAGGTGCGTTTGAATCACAAAAGCCGATGAATGGGTGAGTGCCGCTCCAAATCCTTCCATCGTTTGATAAGCTGTTCCTTCTTCGATCGTAATGTTTACGTCAGCATCAGTTACTGTTTCATAAGGGAGTAACGTGGGTTCTTTGGCTAATTTTATCAGCCCTGCTTGATCAGATCGCCATACGGCTACTTTGCCTTCTGGGTTTTCATTCTCGGTTTCCGTATTAGGTGGAATGGGAATAGCATCATCCCCACAGCTAAACTGAAACAATAAAATGCTGACCAGTAACAAGGTCGGGATCAATAAGTATATTTTCTTGATAATCATTTTTACAAAATAAGAGGTCAAATTATGTAAATCGTTTTTTAAATAGCGGTATAAGAAATGAGGCATAAATGTAGTTCTAAAAGTGGTGTAAGAATCGTTCAAAAGTTGATTTCGCTACTTGTTCGAACAACATTTGAACGATTCTTACGCCTAAAAATAAGCTTCAACCCAGCCTATTGAACAATAATCTTTTGCGTATATAAACGCTCCTTGGTTCTTAACTGTACGACATACAGACCTGCGTTCCAATCGCTCACATTGATGATTTCGCTATCCGAAGATTGGATATTATCTTTTGCTTGTTGAACAACTAATCTTCCTTGAAGATCGTGTATCATCAATACGGCTGCTCCGCGAACCGAGGTTTCCCAAGTAATGGCTATATTTTCGGTAGTAATGGTTGGTGTAATGCTAAACAATGGCTTCGTTGCCAAATTAATAGTTGCCACACTTAAATTATTGCAAGTACCAAATACATAGTTTTCCAAAAGAACCATATCAGGACTATCTAAATCAATAATCGCAAACCGATTTGTATTAATACTACAATCTTCAGGTACGGCCTCTTCCAGTCCCCAAGCGTTACCGTTTACATATTTGTACTCAAGGTACGAAACGGGTTTCATCAGCTCTACTGCTACTTCATAAGTACCATCTCCCAAGTCAGTCATTGACGTTCCTTCTGGGTTCCAACCTTGAAAACTACCTGCGATATGTACGCCATCTGCGGAAGCCATTGTTCCATCTAGATTCACTTTGAAAACTACGGTACGAGTGGGTACTGGATTGCTACATCCACTAAAGGTAGCGACGGGCAAATCGACATTACCAGCACCTTTTATTATTGCCAACCTGTTGTTATTTTCATTGCCGCAGCCAGCACCAGGTGTTTCTTCCATTCCCCAATCGTTGCCATTAATAAACTTGTACTGAACAACACTAATATCAGATAAAACGGGTACGGTTAGTTCATAAATGTTATTACCCACATCATTCATAGCGGTTACACCAGGATTCCACGCCTGAAAATTACCCGCTACGTGAACGCCATTTGCAGAAACTGTTTGTCCAGTCATGTCCACACTAAATTTGACCATCTGAGTTTCCACACTCGTAGGGCAATTATTAAAAGGTGTGACTGGAAGCGTCATATCAGTAGTTGGAGCGGTGAAAATTCGATTATTCCCCCCAATTGTACAAGTGCTAGGTGCTGATTCTTCCATTCCCCAAGCGTTCCCATTTAGGTATTTAAATTCATAATCCGCCCCTGGTTGTAGGTTTAAAGTAACGGCATAAATGTTATTGCCTTGGTCGGTCAACATATTGGCATCTGTACTCCAACCATTTAAACTTCCTGCGATGTGAACGCCATCAGCAGAAACAGATTGTCCTGACATATCCACTTGAAATGTTACTTGTACTTGGGCAAAAACGCTGATGGTTATTGCTACAAAAAGGAGTGTAAATACTTTTTTCATATTTTAATTGTTTTAATTTTTTATAGTAATGAAATGATGATTTGTCTAGCTGATTTCCACCTGTTTTAATAGCCTGAATTTTGCGTCAAATTTGGATTTCGATCCAATTCTGATTGTGGAATCGGCCATTGTAATTGGAAAGGTTCGATATTATAATTTCTACCTAAAGCATTCATGGTAGCGACTGCTGTTCCAATTCTTTTCAAGTCAAACCAACGATGTCCTTCAAATGCTAATTCCAAGCGTCTTTCGTTATAAATGGCGGTACGCAAATCATCTGAATCAGATGCCGTTGTATTAGGAAGATTTACCCGATTTCTAATTTGATTTAAGGCAGTAGTTGCAGCATTCGCATCACCCAATTCATTTTCCGCTTCCGCTAATAATAAAATCACATCCGCTAGTCGAATTAAGATAAAATTATTGGGACTTGACCAACCATTGGCTAATCGTTGTTTGAAAGGAAATGGAACGCTACCGTTTGGAAAATCTGGATCTTGCCAGGGTAAGCCACCTTCAAATAAGATCGAGGCATCCATTCTGACTGCATCATTTTCTGCTTCAAAAGCAGCGATCAAATCATTAGCCGGTGTATTAAATTTTCGCCAACCATCATTGGTTAAAGAAGGAGGTAACCAGAGTTGAGGGCCCCAGTTAGCTTCGTTTGTACCGCCTACAAACTGGACTTCAAAAATAGACTCGGGAGTATTTTCGTTAGTTGGACGCCATAGATTATTAAAGTCAAGGAGTAGTTGATAAACGCCGCTATTGATAACTTCCAAAGCATGCTCTTTGACCATCGCCCAATCGGGATTGGGGTGGTGAGCATAGGCTTTTGCGAGCATGGCGTTGGCAGCTCCCTTGGTTGCTCTTTGTTCTCGTTGAGCATAAGTCAAAGGCAGGTTCTCGGCTGCGAAAGTCAAATCAGAAATCATCGCTGCATAAATCTCAGGCACACTTGCTTTAGGTTGAAATACCACGGATGGATCGGTAGAATTCACTTTTTCTAATACAAGTGGGACTTCCCCCCAAAGGTTGACCAATTGAAAATAATGATAGGCACGCAAAAAAGCAGCTTCTGCCAGCATTTCTGTTTTGCGGGCTTCTGTGATGTCGGGTGCATCTATATCGGGAACGTTATCCAAAACGGCGCTCGCTCGACTAATACCCTCGTATAAATAAGCCCAGTCCCGTTCAACATTGGCATTGGAAGGCGTTACGGTAAATTCATCCAATTGAAAATTATTAGGATTATCTCCGCCCGCATAGCAATTGTCCGCGATGACATCTCCGTTGGTAAAACGGTCAAAAATGTAGTATTCACTTTGCAAAGCATCGTAAGCCGCAATCAACGCAGACTCCGCATCTGCGCCCGTTTTAAAGAAATTGTCTTCTGCTAAATCAGAGATAGGTTCACGGTCTAAAAAGTCGTTACAACTTGTCATCGCAAGGCTTACAAAAATTAGGATAGTAATATTTTTCATGTTGTTATTTTTTATTCATTGACAGTAATATTTAGAAGTCTGGCAACTAGTCTTGTAATAAGTGCTCAAGTATGAACTTAGCAATCCGTTAATTCTCCTATTTTGATTTACTTTTTTCCATTCTAATATTCCATTCGAATACAAGAATCATAATGAATGGACCAATAACACTTGCACCTACGTTTTCTACATTGAAAAAAAATATTCCAATGATTAGAAATACCGCAAACAATATTTGGCATATTCTGAAAAAGATTAACTTATTCATACGTATCAATTATTTTTAAAAATCAAGTTTAATCCCACCAGTCACAATCCTAGCCTGTGGGTAAGTTCCAAAATCAATGCCTTGTGAAATAGCACTCCCACCGTCCCGATTGACCTCTGGGTCATAACCAGAATAATTCGAAAATGTCCATAGATTTTGACCACTTGCGTAAATGGAAAAGCCTTGAACTTTGATTTTGTCCAGCATGGATTTTGGTAAATAATAAGAAATGGTAATGTTTCTAATTCTCACAAAAGAACCATCTTCGATAAAGCGATTACTGATTCTACTATTTTCATTCGGATCACCAAAAAACGCGCGTGGCGTTCTGGTAATGTCACCTTCATTCTGCCAACGGTCAAGTGTGACGGCACTTCCATTTTTTACGGAAAACATGCCTTCCGTTTCAATACGAGTCGCATTGAAAACATCATTACCGATGCTAGATTGTAACAGTACATCTAAAGTGAATTCACCATAAGTCAAGGTGTTGGTTAATCCTAAAATAAAATCAGGATTGGCATCGCCAATAATGGTTCTATCATCTTCGTTCACAATGCCATCGTTATTAATATCTTCAAAGACAATATCTCCATTAGCGGGGTCAACGCCTAAACTATTGTAACCATAGAAAGTCCCTAATGGTAAGCCTTCTTGCACAAGGACGGAAGCACCTCTTTCGGGAATGCCGCCTGCAAAAATTACTTGGTCTGCACCACCAATATCGAGGACTTTGTTGCGATTGGCAGAAATATTAAATTGAGTATTCCAAGCTAGTTTTTCTTGTTTTACATTAAACGAATGAATGGACAATTCCCAGCCCATATTTTCCACTTCTCCAAGGTTTTGGATGCCACTGGTAAAGCCAGTAGAACGCGGCAAATCCACATTGATTAACAAATCCTGCGTCCGCTTGTAATAATAATCTCCCGTAAGACTTAACCGAAAATCAAACAAGGATACATCAAACCCTGCATTGTATTGAGTGGTCGTTTCCCATTTCAAATTTTCATTACTAATCGTAGCGGGACGCGTTCCTGGTAAGATGATGTTGTTGAAATTGTAATTCGAGCCAGTACTGTACAATCCAATGGAAGTAAAGTCGCCAATATTTTGATTTCCAGTAGCTCCGATACTCGCTCTCAGTTTTAAATCATCAATGGTCGCATTGTTTTTAAGAAAAGCTTCTTCCGATAATCTCCAACCCAATGATAAAGAGGGGAAATAGGCGTAGCGATTTCCTTTTCCAAAGCGGGAGGAACCATCTGCTCGGAAACTTACATCCGCTAAATATTTGTCACTAAATTTATAAGATACGCGACCGAGATAGGAGAAAAGTGCCCATTGCGATGCAAACGAACTCGCTTCTGTTTTTCTACTTCCAGCGTTTAATGTAGTAATTGCACCATTGGGAAAACCTTCTGATCTGGCAAATGTACCTTCATAGCCAGATTCCTGACCTGTCACCCCAGCTAGGAAATCGAAACTGTGTTTTGCTTTCGTTAATTGATAGTTTAAAGTATTCTCCCACAGCCAGATCAATTCCCGATTAGAGCTAGTCGTCGCTATTCCTTCTTGGCTTCTGCCAAACTGTGTTCGAACGGGATCTAAAAAATAATCGTTTTTATTATAATAGGTTTCTGTCCCAAAGGAGGACTTAAATTTCAGATTTTTAACCAGTTCCATCTCCGCATAAAGATTGCCCACTAGACGAGTGGTAGAAGCTACATCTATTGGCGCTTCTATATTGGCAACGGGATTTTCCCAAGCTTGCAATGGATTAGTTGTGTAAGTGCCATCGTCATTGTAAATACCGATAATCGGAGGTGAAGATAAAGCACCTAAAATAACGCCTCCTTGATTTACTCTACTGTTATCAGGTACGTTATTGAAATCAATTTTTGAAACCGTGATACTGGTTCCGATTTTCATCCAATCGCGCAGTTGATTATCGAAATTGGCGCGGAAGTTTAGTCTTTGAAAATCAGAGCCTCGCACAATACCTTCTTGTGCATTTCGATTGGCAGAAATAAAATAATTGCTTTTCTTAGTACCGCCACTAAATGAAAGTTGTACATCAGAAGTGACGGCATCACGGAAAATTTCATCTTGCCAATCGGTATCTGCCGAAAAATTAGCCGCATCCAAAACGGGCGCCTGTCCCGCATTGACGTAAGATTCATTGACTAGATCAATGTATTGCTGCCCATTTAGCAGTGGTATTGTTTTGATGACTTGACTCACCCCAATATTAGAACTAATACTAATCCTCGACTGTCCCGCCACGCCTCTTTTAGTAGTTATCAAAACCACTCCATTGGCTGCCCTTGCTCCATAAATAGCGGAAGCGGATGCGTCCTTCATGACTTCAATCGAAGCGACATCGGCGGGGTTGATTCCTTCAGTGCTTAAAATGGGAACGCCATCCAAAACATACAAAGGTTCATTGCCAGCCGAAAGAGAAGTCGCTCCTCTGACTCGAATAGAAATGGTATTGCCGGGTCTGCCAGAATATTGAGTCACTTGAACACCTGCGGCTTTTCCTTGCAAAGCATTTTCTAATCTTGCAAATGGCTTTTTTTCTATATCCTCCGTTGAGATTGAAGAGATCGAACTGGTTATGTCTCGGCGTGATTTTGTACCATATCCGACTACCACTACCTCGTCCAAGCCAAGGTTTTCGGGACGCATTGATATGCTGAAATTGGATTGTCCATTCACATCAATGGTCTGAGTCTGGTAACCTACATAACTTAAAACGAGCTGGCTATTCGGAGCAATTTCTAATGTAAATCTACCATCAATGTCGGTAGCCGTTCCGTGAGCTGCATCGGTCGTCATAACGGATACTCCAATCAGCGGATCGTTCGTAATTTTATCTTGAATTACTCCATTTATTGTTAAATTTTGTCCAATCAACAACCCTGACAATCCTAAAAAATAGATACTTATTAATAAAAGTCTTTTCATGCTTATTTTTGATTCAATACAAAATTTTTAACTAATCTAAATTTGTTTTTGTGTAAATAATTTTGATTATAGTTATGAATACAGTTAAATGTTCTAAATTACTTATTCTGTAAATACACCTCAATATTACCTAATGCAGCAAGGGAAGCAAAGAAAACACACCTGACAAACGCTATACAAGGGGTGTTTTAGTAAATAATCAGTAAAATTGAAAAGAAAAGAGTTTTCTGGGTTTTGTGTGTTTATCTAAAACGGATTTGCTCCATTGAGTACACAATAGACAAGCATGTATGGGGTGATTATTTTTCGGAATGTTGGAAAAAAATCACCAAAAAAATGGTTTAGCAAGAAGGAATAAGAAAGGAGAAAATATCAATTATAAATTTGAAATGGGAGCGATCTTAGCGAGTAAGTTCTTTGCCGAATTGTTGAATATATTCATTTAAGTTTTCGGACTTATCTAAACCAATTTTCTTTTTTAAACGATACTTGGCTTGTTCGACTCCGTTGACGGTAATATTTAGAATAGAAGCAATTTCGTGATTATTCAATTTCATTTTAATGAAACACGATAGGCGATAGTCGTTTTGTGTTAAGGTAGGATGTTTGACTTCTAGTTGATGGATGAAATCTTGAAAAGTTTGACTGAAGATGAGTTGAAATTTTTCCCAATAATCCTCTTGGCGCAATTCAGCATTGATAATATTGACAATAGAACGGAGTGGCTTTTTCGCACCTGGTTCTGATTTGGTTTGAATTTTTTTAATCCGATCTTTAAGTACGGTTAGAAATTCGTTTTTATGTGCCATCTGTAAAATAGAGGCGTTTAATTCTGCTTTTTTGTTCGTAACTTCTTGTTCTAAATTTTGATTTTTTAATTGCAAAATTTGTTGTTCTTGCTTCAAAATTTCTTGTTCCTGCTCCAGCGATTGTCGTTCATATGCTTCTTTCTGGCGATTGAGTAAAAAGCGATAAATCAATAGAATAATTCCGATAGTAAAAATAGTCATGACCAAAATAAACCAAGCCGTTTCCCAAAAGGGCGGCTTAATGATGATGTCAAGTTTTCTAATCTCTTCATTCCAAATGCCACTACTATTCGCTGCTTTTAATTGCAGCTGATAAGTCCCTCCATCCAGACTAGAATAGCTAATACTCCGTTGTGCGGCCGTTACGTAATTCCACTTATCTTTGTAGCCAACTAGTCGATAGGCATACTTATTTCGCTCGGAATCAGTGAACTCAGTCGCACTAATTTCAAACAGAATATCCCGATCCAGATAGGATAACCGAACTTCTGCACCTTCATCATTCAGGTTTTTATTCAGAATAGTTCGACCATTTTGGTCTCCGATTTTGATAGATTGATTCGATAATTTTAAATCAGAAAAAACAGGCGTTGCGGCATTGCTATTCAATTGAACTTGCTCTGGATCAACCACTGAAAAGCCATCTACTCCACCAAAAATAATTTTCCCATTACTCAACTGAAGCGCAGCTTTAGGATTAAACAGATTATTTTCCATACCTATATCTGTACCAAACGCAGTGATAATATGATCTAGTGGATTTAATTGATAAAATCCTTTTGTAGTGGAGAGCCAAATAAATCCATTTGCATCCTCGGCAAGGCTATTAATCACACCTATAGAAAATTGATAATTCAAATTCATCCGCTTGATTTCATCTGTTTGGGGATTTAATTTATCCAGACCACCATCTGAAATTATCCAAATACTTCCTGTTTGGTCTTCAAAAAGGGAATACAAATTATTACTACTAATGCTATACTCAACTTTAAAATCATGTTGATATTGCTGAACTTTTTTTGTTTTTATATCTAAGCGATTCAACCCGCGATTCTCTGTTGCTATCCATAAATACTGATTTTCTTTATCTAGCAAAAGGTCAATAATCTGTACATCTGAAAGTTGATTAGCAAAGTTTCCGAAGTGTTGAAAAGAAGTATTTCCTTTAGGCAAATAGTCAATACCTCCGCCCAATGTCCCAATCCACAAACCACCTTCCTTGTCCAGTTCTAAATCCCAAACGTTATTATGAATCAAACTTTCGGAACGTGCCTCATCATGTACAAACTGTTGAATAATGCCCTGTTCTGCATCAAAGAAGTTTAAACCATTGGTAAATGAGCCATACCAAAAGCCTTGATTGTCAACGGGTTGAATACACGTAATGACATCACTAAATTGTCCTTGGCGTAATAAATCCGTCGCATCATGTAATGTGAGCTGTTCCGCATTAATATCAAAATAAAAAATTCCACCTCCATCTGTACCTAGCCAAACGCGACCATTTTCATCTTCTCCGATGGTTAAAACCGAGCGCAATCCCAACTGCTTTTCTATATCATATTTTCGGTTCGTGTAAAAGGGCATACCAATGGCTTTTAAAATATTGATTCCGCCATTAAATGTCCCTATCCAAAGATTATCAGATTGGTCAAAGTGCAAGTGATACAAAGCATCGGTATTGAGTGTATTGGCTTGGGTGTAATCGTAATAAAAATGTTGAAAGGAACGAGTTTTTCGATTAAATTGATTGAGTCCACCTCCGTCCGTTGCTATCCAAAGTTGACCTTTCTTATCTAATTCAATTCCCGTAATAATATCGCTACTAATTCCAGTCTCTGACTCATCGGACTGGTAAATTGTCCAATTTTGTTGCTGGGTATCAAAAGCATATAATCCGTTTCCCTCCGTTCCTACCCAAAGCGTTTTAGTCGCGTCTAGACAAATAGTTTTGCTAAAACTATTCATATCTTCCTTATCTGTTGCATGAAAATGTTGGACACTTTTGGTTTGAAACTCAAATAGGTTCATGCCTTTTCCCGCAGTAGCAATATAAACATTACCATCTTCATCTTCGGCAAAGTCAAATACAAAATCATTACTCAACTGCTCTTTTTTACCTGCATTGCAATAAGTACACAAGTGATAAATAACCTTTCTCTCCTCGTTCAATACAATCGTTCCTCCACCATAAGTACCAATCCAAAGCCAATTTCGACTATCTTCATAAATCGACTTGACGGTAATCGTTGTCCAATCGACCGTAGCGTTCTCCGCAAAAGGAAAGCGACGAAATTGGTCCAGTACAGCATCATAAGCGACCAAGCCCACGTCTTTAAGCCCTACCCAAATCAATCCCGAATGATCTTTTAATAAAGAGAAAACCGTTGGGTTAGTTTCCCTTTCGTTTTTCACATCAGGAATAGGAAAAGTTTTAAAATCATAACCATCGAATCTATTTAATCCACTCTTAGTACCTACCCAAATAAAACCAATATCATCCTGCACAATGGAGTAAACGGTATTATTGGACAAACCCTGACTGGTTGTTAATTTTTGGAAATTAACATCATTGGTTTGACCGCTGGATGGAGAATGGCCAACAATCAACAGCAACAACGATAGGTATATTGATTTTAAAATATTCATATAGTATTGTTCCAAATGTAGAAAACAATATACTCTAAAAGATTTAATTATGAAGACATTAGAAATCAGGGGTGCAATTCATTTTGTCGCAAAATGGGAAAAAAGAATTATTTTGTCAAAAAAATAAAAGATGACAAAATCAGAATTTATAGAAAAGATGTCCAAACAATGGGATAGATTGGAAACGCTAAAATCTAGTCCAGATTTATA
>JBGCES010000498.1:0-5587 GCA_045106545.1 Saprospiraceae bacterium | reverse complement strand
GTCTGTGCTTTTATATGTGCATTCGATGATACTACAATCGGAGCAGAATAGATAGTTGATGATGGAGTAGGAGTTGAGCCATCCAAGGTGTAGTAAATGTTACCTTGTTGAGCCAGCTTACTTAATTCTACGGTTACTGTTTTTCCGTTCGATTGAATCGAACTTTTTAAGTCATATAGATGATTAGCAACATTCACACCCATCGCTTCCAAACGATTCATATGTGGAATTAACCGTTGGGTAAAATTGGTAAAATCTCGCGCGTCTCTAGCTGACCAAGCCACTTCTGCCAATGCGCTCAAACGAGGAAAAACCATATAATCTAATTTTTCTTGTGACGGAATATATTCTGTCCACAAGTTAGCTTGCGTGCCAAGGATATACTTGCTTTCTGCTGCATTTAGCTCTTCAGGAATAGGCTCGTAATGATAGACTTTTTCTAAAGGCAAGAAACCACCAATTGCTAAAGGCTCGTCGGGATGGTCACTTTGATAATAATCAAAATAGCAATGAGAAGTTGGCGTCATAATCACATCGTGTCCTGCTTTTGCTGCCTGAATGCCACCTTCAATTCCGCGCCACGACATAACAGTAGCATTAGGAGCGAGTCCACCTTCTAAAATTTCATCCCAACCAATTATATCGCGCCCATTTTCATTAAGAAATTTTTCAATTCTTTTAATAAAATAACTTTGTAATCCGTGCTCATCCTTCAATCCATTTTCCTTAATCAATTGCTGACAAAATGCACTTTCTTTCCAACGCGTTTTGGGGCATTCATCCCCGCCGATATGAATGTACTTACTCGGAAATAACGCCATGACTTCCGTCAAAACATCCTCCAGAAATTCAAAAGTCTGTTCGGAAGGGCAATAAACTTCCGAAAATACACCCCATTTTGTAGCTACTTCAAATGGACCGTCCGTACACGCCAATTCTGGATAAGCGGTTAGAGCTGCTTGCGAATGTCCAGGCATTTCAATTTCAGGAATGACGGTAATATGTCGCTCCGTAGCGTACGCCACTACTTCTTTTACTTCTGCTTGCGTGTAAAATCCGCCGTAGCGTTTCCCATCAAATTGATGGGGCTGATCGTTGTAGTGTCCGACCAATGTTCCATTTCTAAAACCACCAATTTCCGTTAGTTTAGGATATTTTTTTATCTCAATTCGCCAGCCCTGATCTTCGGTCAAGTGCCAGTGAAAACGATTTAATTTATGATAGGCAATCAGGTCAATGTATCGCTTGACGGTTTCTACTGGAAAAAAGTGCCGCGCTACGTCCAAATGCATACCGCGATAAGCAAAACGCGGACTGTCCTTGATTTCTACCGCAGGAACTGCGATAGTTTGATTGCTTTGTGGAATGATTAATTGCTGAATAGTTTGCAAAGCGTAGAAAGCTCCTGCATCGCCACCAGCCGTGATTATGATTTGCTCAGGTGATATTTTTAATTCGTAACTTTCTTCTTTGGGTAGATCATCGTTTTTAACGAAAGTGATTACATTTTTATTAACCGTTTTTGTTGAAATTGGTAATTTTCTACCTGTAAAATCATCAATACTTTGCTGCAAAAAAATGGCTTCTTTTTTAAAAAAGTCGCCATTTACAGGTATGTTGATGGTCGTATTTTTATCAATTACAAATTGCCCTTCTTGTGGATTCAGATTAGTCGGTTGAGGTATAATATTATACACATTAACGGGTGATGTATTCACTGCATTATCATTATTACAACTAAAAAAAAGAAAGCAGGTAACGAGTAGACAAGAGATGATTCTCAACATAGTTTTTACTCTTTTTAAAATGAATAGAACGCTAAAATTTCCACCTTCTAAACGCTTCAATGGCTTCATATTCGGACAAACCTAAGTTGCGATAAGCATTTGCAGTAGCACGGTTTCTATCTTCTGCCCGTTGCCAAAATTCGCGCTCGTCTTCACCTGGAAACGGTGGACTATCTTTTTGAGATTGGTGCATAAAGATAGCTTTTCTTTTTTTGTGCAATTCCGTTGGACTTAATGGCACTGCCATTTCTATTTCGTGGATCGGATACTCATGCCACGCACCTCGATATAACCACAACCAACAGTCCTTCATCCATTTTTCTTTTTGTAACCCTTGCATGGCTGCAAAAATCGCATTGAGACAAACTCGATGCGTACCGTGCGGATCGGCTAAATCGCCCGCTGCGTAAACTTGATGTGGTTTTATCTCCGTCAATAGATCTTTGATAATCTGAATATCATTTTCACCCAAGGCATTTTTGCGAGTAGATCCCGTTTCATAAAAAGGTAAATCTAAAAAGTGAATTTGTTTATCCGTTAGTCCACAAAAGCGCGCGCCTGCTCGTGCCTCGCCGCGTCGAATCAATCCCTTAATTCGTCGAACTTCGGGAATGTCAATTTGTGAAGTTTCTTTATTGCGGAGGAATTTTTTCGCTTTTTTCAATGATTTGTCTTCTCCATCTTTCAGAAAGTCGGAATAACTATCCAATTCGCTTACAAATTCGATGAAACGTTCCGCATCGTAGTCGTGAACGGCAATGTTACCTGACGTTTGATACGCTACATGGACATCGTGTCCCTGTTCTACTAATCGCTGAAACGTTCCTCCCATAGAAATTACGTCATCATCGGGGTGTGGACTAAAAATAATAACGCGTTTTTTGCTAGGCGCAGCTCTTTCTGGACGACGACGATCATCTACATTTGGTTTACCACCTGGCCACCCAGTAATGGTGTCTTGCAGGCGATTATGGACTTTGATATTTAAAGTGTAGGAGGAAGCGTGTTCAACAATCAGTTCGCTAAGGTGGTTTTCATTATAATCGTTATCGGTCAGCTTTAATATGGGTTTGTTCACGGTTTGCGAAAGCCAAATAACGGCTTGAGAGATGAGGGCATCATCCCAATTACACATCCCTACTAGCCAAGGTGTCTTTATTCTCGTTAATTCTCCCGCCGCCGCTTGATCTACGATCACTTTCACGTTGGGATGTTCTTGTAAAAAAGTAGAAGGAATCGTCAAGGTGATTTCATCTTCTACTGCCTTTTTTAAAATAGTTGCTTTGTGCTGTCCCCATGCCATTAGGAAGATGGTTCGCGCTTGCATGATTGTTCCAACGCCCATCGTGATTGCTCGATATGGCACTGCTTCTTCTTTAATAAAATCCTTAACAGCATCACGGCGCGTCAAACTGTCCAAGCGAACCAAACGGGTTTTAGAGTCCTTCCACGAGCCAGGTTCATTAAAACCGATATGCCCCGTTCGCCCGATTCCTAATAACTGAATATCAATTCCGCCTACTAATTTGATTTGTTTTTCATATTTTTCACAGTAGGCTTCTACTTCTTCCATAGAAATTGTTCCATCGGGAATATGAATATTTTTTGGTTTAATATCAATGTGGTCAAACAAATATTCGTGCATAAAACGCACATAACTTTGTTGAGCATCGGGTGCCATCGGGAAGTATTCATCCAAATTAAAAGTGATGACATTTGAGAAGCTTAAATTTTCTTCTTTGTGCAATCTAACTAACTCTGTGTAAACACCAATCGGCGAAGAACCCGTTGCTAATCCCAGCACGATATGCTCTCCTTCTTGCTGTCTTTGTCGAATGGCTAAGGCAACGGATTTTGCAATGTGAACCGAGGCTTCGGTAGAATCACTCCAAACACGTACTGGTAGCTTTTCTAAATTTCTAAGCTGATACTTTAATTGCGGATTGACTAAAGTTAGGTCTGACATATTAGTATATATTTTATTGTCGGAGAGAAGGGAAAGTTAGCTGCTTCAGTAATGTTTTTTTAGGAAGTATTAGCGGGGGTAGTACCAATCCTGATGTTGAAGAGGTATCTAAGTTGAGTTATAGAAAAGGAATTGATTGTGTAAAATAGGATAGTAAAATAGTCTTGCTTTGTTTGGTATTCATAAGTATTGAAGGAGGATTTTTTTATCAAACAGCTAGTCAGATTGACTAGAGTCAGTTTGTTAGGTGTACCTCCATTCTCAATACTTAGAGCAATTTTCAAGGTGACAAATAGGTTGTTTAAGAAAAAATAATAACAGTTAAGCTAATTCGGAATCAATTATTTACGACAAAGGTAGTAAAAAATATTGCTACTGTGTGCGCACACAGTAAAATTTTTATTCAGTTGTGTACGCACACGGAAAAATTAAATGTGGATTTCGAAAATGTTAGGTTTTAGGAATTTCTGAAAAATCTACCGAATAATCATTTTCTAAGATAAAATGAACTTTGGAAGTTTCTAGTTTTTTTCTAGTGCTTGCCAACATTGCAATAAGCCACGGGGTACATGAAAACAGCCCTTCCATTTGCCTCCTTTCAATTGCAAAGAAACGTCGCCACGGCGATTTAAGTACCCCCACCATTCGCCACCATTTTCCGTATCGCGGAAGTGATTCCATGTATATGCATGTACTTTTTCAAACCAAGTTCTACACCGTTCGTCCTGTGTCAATTCGTAGCCTTTGAGTAGTGCTACTAAAGTTTCTAAATGTACCCACCAAAGTTTTTGATCCCATTCGAGTTGCTGCGTAGGGTAGCCTTTGCAATCTAAAAAATAAAAAATACCGCCATGCTCTTGATCCCAGCCGTATTCTAACGTTCGTAATGTGATCTCTACGGCGCGTTTGATTAAAGTTTCGTCACCGTTGCGTTTACCCAAATCCATAATAAACCACATCGCTTCAATCGCATGACCTGGATTTAATAAACGCCCTTCGAAGGTATCCGCAAACGAGCCATCGGGGCGTACATTTTCTAAAATTAAATTTAAATCAGTTTGGTAAAAAACGTCCATGACTTCGTGGATGCAGTCGTCAATGGTTTGCTGGACTAGAGTAGGAGAGAGCAAATCTTCAATTTCTAAACAGAGGTTGCAGAGAATCATCGGCAGCGCGAAATTCTTTAGCGGACGCGTACCTGGATAAGATTTTTCGTATTTGCCTTTAGAGTTGTCTTTTCTTTTTAAAATAGCAGCAAAAGTATCTTTAGCAATCGTCGCGTAGCGTTCGTTTTTAGTTGCTGCGTACAATTGACCAAACGCCATCGTCGCGAAGCAATCTGAGAAAATATTGTAGGGTTGAATCAGCGGTTGTCCTTGTTGATTCAAAGAAAAATACCAATTACCCGCTGCATCACGCCCATATTTTTCTAAGAAATCGGCTCCATGTTGCGCAAAGTTTAACCATTCTTGGCGTTTCTCCACGCGATTGTACAACATCGCAAACGTCCATACCTGCCGTGCTTGTAGCCAGATGAATTTATCGGTATCGAATACTTTTCCATCGGCGAGAAGGCAGGTAAAATAGCCGCCGTGTATTTCGTCTTTGGAATGATTGAGCCAGAAGGGGAGGACTTGGTGGAGGAGTTCGTTTTGGTAGAGCGTGGCAAGGGATGAGTGATTCATATTGTCTGTTTTATGGACAAGATATGAATAAATTAATGTTGATAAATTTTAAATCCCTCGAATTCTAGGGATTTGAAATCTTTAACGTTAAAAATCTGTGAGAATCAGTTAAATCTCGTCTAATCCGTGTTTCAATTATGTACTATTCC
>JBGCES010000497.1:0-4347 GCA_045106545.1 Saprospiraceae bacterium | reverse complement strand
GATTTATGGGATGCAGATTTTTGGTCGCAAGTGCCACACCCATCATGTCCAGAAGGTGTGCCATTGGAAGCGTGTAATTTCCACGTAATTAATAGCATTAACAACAACGATATGTCAGCAGAGAAATCTATGATTTACGTTGATTCTATTATCGGTTATTTCGCGCCACGTGCTTATGCAACATTAGACCTAGAAACTATGTGTGCAGAAGATCCCAACAGTGTAGAAGAAGTTTTGGATGCTAATGAAGTGAACTTCACGCTTAGCCCAAATCCAGCAACGGATCGTATCGCATTACAGTCTGCTACGGATAACCCTATGCAAGATGTAGAAGTATATGACCTAAGTGGTCGTTTGGTACAGCACTTACCTGGTATCAACGTTAGCCAAGCATACATCGTACGTAACAACTTACCAAACGGTGTTTACATCGCTAAGGTACGTTTTGACGGAGGTGTAGTGACGAAGCGGGTGATTTTTGAGTAAGTGAAGTAGTTAGTTGGTAGTATTTAAGTTGGTAGTTTGTAGTTGCCATCCGTTCGCAGCGAGTGGTTGATATTATTTTTATAACTAGAATATCATCAATAAATTATCCGCTTACGCAGTGTCTCCGACCTGTGTTATACTTCGACTAAACAATAAAAAAGCGCGGCATTTTCAAGTAGAAAATGTCGCGCTTTTATTATAACAAACTGATAATCAATATCTTACAATTCTCAATTCTCAATTCTCAATTCTTTATAAACCCACCAAAAACGCCAGCGTATCCACCCCATCCGCATAATCATCCAAACGCGGTTCCTGCGCCTTACCAAAATCTGCGTGCGGCAAATCTGCAATCGGCTGCTGACTAACGAGCACTTGAATTTCCTCCGTTTTAGTTTTTAGTTCCTCCGCCAATGTTTTCTTATCGGAATAATATTCATAAAAAACGTTGGCAATGCCTGATTGGAGCGATTTATTTTCGGTGAGAATAATCGCGCCATTGGCTTTGAATTTGACTTTATTTAAAATCATTAGCGCGTAGGAGTAGTCGAAATTATTTTTATATTTTGAATTGAGTACGATTTTGCGATACTCGTGCAATGGTTTCAGTAATCGATCAAAGTCATAACCTTCTGGCACATAAATCTTGGAAACATTGCGACAACCTAACCCAAAATAGCGGAAAATATCTTTACCTAATTCGTGCAACTCATCATGTGTCTCTTCGCCAGTCAGTACGGCTACGCCATTGCGATTTCTACGAATGATATTGGGGTATTTACCAAAATAAGATTCAAAATAACGTGCAGAATTGTTACTCCCCGTTGCGATAACTGCTTCGAAATTATTTAATCTAGGAACAATTTGAAAATAAGGTTTCGCCGCTGCATCGCGATCGGTCATTAGCTTAATCAAATAGGGTAGGAGAAAGCGGTCTTTATCCGACATTTTAATTTGCGCATAATGTCCCGTTACGAACGTACACAACAAATCATGGAATCCCACTAAAGGAATATTTCCTGCCATCACCAAACCAACGAGTTGCGGATCCGCTGTTTCCTCTGGAATATCGTATTGTGCTACCCACGCCCGCAACTTATCTTCTGCCAAAAAATCATTGCCAATCGCATCGATCATCCGCCGCTGATTTTTTAACGTAAACCAGCCATTATTAAACTCCGTGCGTTTCATCCATGCTTGCAATAATTCGTCTTCACCGCGTAAGTGATTGCCAAGTTCTATTAAAAGTTTTAGTCGTTGTTCGAGTGTCATATTGGAGCACTTGGAGCACAGGTTTTCAACCTGTGAATTATTTGTATTAAAAATCGCCGCGAAAGTAAGCAATCAATCTGAAACTGTAGAGACGTTATACCATAACGTCTAATGCGCGGTTGGAATGTTTCGATTTCAAAAGGTATTGTATAGATCTACTGCTGTTTATTAGACGTTTTTTCAAACGTCTCTACGATGGGTGTCACAGAAAGAAATCCGCAATTACCAATCCCCCAAAAATCACACTCGCCACGCCATTGGTTGTAAAAAACGCCAAATCTACCTTACTCAAATCATCGGGACGCACCAAGGTATGTTGATAAAAAAGCAATCCGATAAAAATTACTGCCGCTATCCAGTGCAAAATTCCCATCGTCGGATATTGCGTATTTAAAACGTAAGCTGCCGCTAAAACGACCGCTGCGCAGATAAGATGTAAAATAGATGATAAGCGCAACGCATTCACTTTTCCCATTTGCACAGGTACAGAATTTAAACTCAATGAACGGTCAAATTCTTCATCCTGTAAAGCATAAATAATATCAAAACCCGATACCCAAAGCAAGACAATAGTAGAGTAGAGTAGAGGCAACAAATCAAATTGACCACCCGCCGCCAAGTACGCCCCAATCGGTGCTAATGCCAATCCTAACCCCAACACAAAATGGCATAAAAACGTAAAGCGTTTCGTATAGCTATAGCCCAAAACAACCGTCAAAGCAATGGGAGACAAGTAAAAGCAAAGCGGATTAATAAAGTAAGTCGTCGCGATAAATAAGCCACAATTTAAGGCTACAAACGCTAATGCCGCTTGCGGCGAAATCACGCCCGCTGGAATCTCTCGTACCTTTGTCCTAGGATTTAATTCGTCAATATCCCGATCCAAATAGCGATTAAACGCCATCGCCGCCGAGCGTGCAAAAATCATACACAGCAACACCAATCCAAATAACCGCCAGCTAATCGCCGTCTGTAAATGCACAGTCGCTAAAAAGAAACCCAGTAGCGCAAAAGGCAACGCAAAAATGGTATGACTAAACTTGATTAAAGACAGGTAATTTTTCATAAAGAAGAGGTCAGCAATCAGACCGATGAATCTGTCAGAACTTGTACCGCAAACTTGCGGTAGGTCAGACTGATTTGACGATTTTGAAATGGTTAATTCGCTAAAAAAACAGCAGGAGAGGGATAAAGTTCTAAAAAGGAAGATGGGTTTATTTTTTGACGCAGAAGGACGCTGAGGACGCAGATTTTTTATGTTTCTATGAGTGACGTGAACAGCGTAAATCAGCGTCCCCATAAAAAATCAGCGTCAAAAAAAATCCAATCACGCTCGGTAAATTTTCAATTTTCAATTCTCCATTTTCAATTAATCAAGGATGCGCCGCCACCCACACTTCTCCATCTTCAAAAAACTCCTTTTTCCAAATCGGCACAGTTTCCTTCAAGGTATCAATCGCATATTGGCAAGCGGCAAAAGCTGCCTTACGATGCGGAGTCGCCACGGCAATAATCACGGCAACTTCACCGATCGCCAGCGACCCAACGCGGTGATGCATACTCACCCGTTCTGCGCCATGATCGCGCTGAATGGTTTCCGCGATTTTGCGCATTTCAGAAATCGCCATCGGTTCGTAGGCTTCAAAATCGAGTTTTAAAACCGCCTTACCCTTGGTTTGATTGCGTACGGTACCAACAAAAATGGAAATGCCACCCGCCGCGTCGTTTTGCACGAATTGTTGGCAGGTTTCAGTGGAGAGGGGAGTGGAAAGGATTTGAATATCGAGCATTTATGAAAGATAGTTGAACTTCTCTCTCGACCAAAGGGAGAAATTGTTTAATTGTTGAACTGTTTAGGCGTGACGTACACAGTTAAACAGTTCAACAATTTTAAACAGTTCAACTCTTCACCATATCGCTCATAATCCGCTGCGTCAAATGCTCGTACAGTTTCGCCATTTCGGGTTGCGACTGCAAATATAGCAAATGTCGTTCGATGGTTTGGTGGTCGTTGCGGATCGCTGGACCAGTTTGCATTTTAGCGGGTGAATGCATTTGCACTTTACGCGCCGTTTCGAGGATCAAAGGGCGCAGTAAGGCAAAAGGCACGTCTTGCTGCGCGAGTAATTGTTCCGCAATTTGATAAAAGTAATTCGTGAAATTATTGACGAACACCGCCGCTACGTGCAAGCTGGCGCGCTGCTCGTCATTGATAAAATTTACCTTATCGCTGATTTGCTTGCCCAATTCGAGTAGGGCTTGTCCATCATATTCATTGTTGGCATATACGCAAAGGGGAACGTTTTTAAAGTTCGTCTTGCGCGAAATCGAGAAAGATTGTAATGGATAAAAACAACCGTAGCGCGAGAAATAGTTACCCAAAACGTGGCTAGGTGTAGCGCCAGAAGTGTGAACGACCAATTCGTCCGTCAAGCCAGCAGCGACCAATTGCTGCGCTACTTCTTCAATCGCGTCATCTTTGACGGCGATGATATACAAGTCACTATTGGGTTCGATGTCATAGAGGGAGTCCGTCGCTTCGGAATAAACGACTTCCGCGAGCGCTTGCGCCTTGGCGAAGCTGCGGCT
>JBGCES010000496.1:0-3851 GCA_045106545.1 Saprospiraceae bacterium | reverse complement strand
AGAACACGATCATTCATTTAAACAAGTCGATCCGAATCCGCGCTACAACGGACGCGATGCCGCAACGGTTTTGGGCAATATTCATAAAGCAAAAGTGCTACTCGGAACTGCGACACCTTCCATTGAAACTTATTTTAACGCTAAATCAAAAAAATACGGTCTGGTCGAAATGCCTAAGCGTTTTGGGGGAATGGAAATGCCCGAAATTGTGATTGTAGATGCGAAGGATGAATTGAAAAAACAAAAATTACAATCGCATTTTACATCGGTACTCTTAGAAGAATTGAAACAGGCATTAGAGCGTGGTGAACAAGCCATTTTATTTCAAAATCGCCGTGGCTACGCACCTACTTATCGTTGTACGACCTGCGGTTGGCATTCCGAATGTGTGCACTGCGATGTAAGTATGACCTTCCATAAATTTCGGAACAATCTAAAATGTCATTACTGTGGCTATCAAGCCAATTTGCCCACAGAATGTCCCGCTTGTGGCGATAAGCAATTGACGCTAAAAGGATTTGGGACAGAAAAAATTGAGGATGAATTGAAGATCTATCTGCCGAATGCTAAGATCGGTCGCATGGATTTTGATACTGTTCGCTCCAAAAATGCACACGCGCGGATCATTAATGATTTTGAAGAAAAGCGTCTGGATATTCTGGTAGGAACGCAGATGGTGACGAAGGGATTAGATTTTGATAACGTAGGAATTGTAGGCGTTTTGAGTGCCGATCAATTAACCCAATTTCCTGATTTTCGAGCAAGTGAACGGGCGTTTCAACTCATTACGCAGGTGAGCGGTCGGGCAGGGCGGAAGAGAAAACGCGGTAAGGTAATTATCCAAGCCTTTAATCCAAGTCATCCCGTTTTGCGCGAGGTATTTAACAATGATTTTGCTTCCTTTTTTACGCGTGAATCGATGGAGCGTAAATCTTTTATGTATCCGCCTTATCATCGGTTGATCAAAATCACTTTAAAACATAAAAAGCCGCAAACGCTTAACGATGCGACTAAAATTTTTACCAGTTTACTAAAAAGTAAAATCGGTTCATGGGTGATTGGTCCAGCGATTCCTTACGTATCGCGAGTACGTGCGTTTTACTTGATGGATTTCATGATCAAACTTGATCGGGATGCGCGTAAGATTACTTTTGCGAAGCAGACAGTTTGGAATGCGATGCGAGAGTTGAAAGCGATGAGAGGGATGTCTGGCGTGAGGGTAAACATTGATGTTGATCCGTATTAGAAGTTTTTAGTTGGTAGTTGCTTTTCTAGCGTACACGTAAAACGGGTAACTACCAACTAAAAACTATCAACTCATAACTTCTCACTTACCATTACGAAAGCAGGTGGAACATTGATGGGAACGAAATTAACATCTACGTTTCCGAAAGTATCTTCGTAGAGACTTTTCGCTAGTAGAGAGTAGTGAATTTGAATATATAAACCACCTTTTTTTAGGTGTTTGTGGGCTTCACCTACAATTTTTCGACCTACTTCTTTAGGAAGCGCTACAAAAGGAATAGCCGAAACAATATAATCCGCTTTAGTTTCGCCGATAGATTTTAGATACTCACCAATTTTCTCTGCACTATCTTCTGCAACATGCAGTCGCTGGTCACCGTCAAAACGCTCGCGCATTAAATCGCAAAATTTTCCATTTACTTCAAATGCAATCAGTTTGGCATCGGGTCGCATACTATCCAAAATATGCTTGGTGATTACTCCATCGCCTGCGCCGAGTTCAACAATGGTTTTAGCGTTCTCAAAATTAACGTGTTTAATCGCGCCTTTGCACAAAAATTTTGAGCTACGACTAATGGTTCCTACTGTTTTAATATTTTTAATGCCTTCACGAAAGAATTCAATTTTTGTCATAATAATTTTTTAAGTCGGTCGAGTGAGCGTAGTAATAGTTGTTAAAATAATAGACTTGGCTACAAATTAAATGCTCACAAAAGTAGTAAATTATCTCATTCTTTTTGCTGGGCTTCGATGAATTGCGCTAGGTCTGGGTATTCTGTAACGTATCTTTCTGCTACATCCGTAGATAATTTTTGCCCTTTGAGATATGGTACTATTTGTGGATTTGCTACTCCATTTGCTTGAATATCTTTCTGCAATTCGCGAGCCGAAGTATAAGTTTGGTAACGTCCAACTAAGTATTGATAATTAGATTCATTCATGTTTTTTTCGACCAACGCATGCGGATAGCGCACAATCAAATCGCCTTTATACATTTGTGGGCTATTGGCTATCTGAATTCTATAAATTAATCCACGATTGAGTTTTTGATAAGATTTATACTCGAAAGTAGCAATTGTAGCGTTGATTTCTGGGTACTGAGTACTCACTTGAATTGGCTCCTTTGCTAGATTAATAATATCTATAGTAATGCGTCGATTTAACTTTTTCCCTAGTAGTTTATTACTACCAGATAAATTCCCTTTCGCTAAGGGATATTTTCCACCTACTCCGTTCAGGACAATTTGCTGTTCGTTTATTCCATTATCAACTAGATATAAGGCGATGCGTTCTGCCCTTTTAATTGAAAAGAACAAATCAAATTTTTCAGGTTCACTATCGTCACTATGTGCCGTTATCAGTATTTTTAAACTAGGATACTGCTCTAATAATGCGCTAACCTTTTGGATTTGTTGCTGATTGGAGTTATTAATAAGGTTATTCTCATTTTCATAGAAGAGTGGTTCTAAGACATATTGAATAGCCGTTGAGTTTTTATCATTTCCTGTTTTATCACCTGCTGCTAAATTAGAATCTGCGGCGTGAAAAACGACAGCGTTATTATCTATTTGTTGTTCTGGTTGGTAATTTTTGAAATAAGCTGAATAAATATCAAGTCCTCCTTCTGAGTCTTTCCGCCGAGAGGCAAAAAAAGCATTATAGCCATCTTTAGTCAATCGAAAATAACGATCATCTCCTGCCGAGTTGACGGGTTCACCTAAATTTTCGGGCGTCGCCCATCCTCCTTTTACGGAGAAATCTGCCTTAAAAATATCGTAACCTCCCCTACTCCGTTGGCTATGATTTGAACTAAAATATAGCGTCTGACCGTTAGCAGCTAAGAAGGGAGTCGTTTCATCATAAGTCGAATTGATAACTGCCCCCATATTTTTAGCACCAGTCCATATTCCATCCCGCTTCACAGAGTAATATAAGTCCAATCCACCAAAACCTCCTTCGCGCCGACTAGCAAAAACTAAGGTATTCCCATTGTAGAAAAACGGAGCAGTATCTCCTAATTCAGGTTTGAAAGGACTTTGTAAATTAGCCGTAGTTAATGTCCGCTCTTGTATAGTTTTGAACGTATCAACGAACACTTCACCAGCATACAAACTGAACCCTTGAAAATAATACATCACTTGCCCATCATCACTAAAATCCAAAATCACATCGTGACGAGGGCTGTTTAATAATGCTGTCATAGGACGTGGGATACTCCAATTTTCATTAACAATATCACTACTATACATATCCGTACAGTAAAAACCTAAATCAGCATCTTGGTAACCTGCATCATTCCTTAATCCGCCTAAATTTTCTGCTCGAACAGAAGAAAAATATATCCGATCTGAATAAATAGGACTAGGAACTGGTGCAAAATCATCCCATTGATTATTGATAGTACTACCTAGATTTTCGACAATGACATTGGATTGATTATGGTTGCGTCGCAAGGCATAACCACATCGCAGCAGAGCATCTTTAGCCATTCCTCTCAATGGATGTGTAGTCTTGGTCGTGCTCAAAAATTGTTTGTACGTCTGAGTAGCATTTCTAAAATCGTGTTGTAAATGGTAGGTTTTGGCAATAAACAGAAGCGCATCTGG
>JBGCES010000495.1:0-8563 GCA_045106545.1 Saprospiraceae bacterium | reverse complement strand
TAAATTAAAATTGAATGCTATTTGAAGTAACTATTGACAATGTAAAGCCAATTTTAGAGGTAAAAAAGTGTCTAAAAGTATCGAAAAACGCTCCTTTTTCCTCTATTGTCATATATGTTAAATTAGAGTGCGAACCGCTGGGACTTTTTTTTACACTACTGTCTTAATTATATACTGCAAATACATATTCGAGCGGTTTAATCATTGAACCGCTTATTAGCAAACATAATTATCCCCGATGTTTTGCTAGAAATCATCAAACCATTAGAATTTGTACCAACGAATGGCATTATAATTTTATGTACCCACTTCAATAATTAACTTATTTGACTCTAAGCTTTACTTTGTTTTAATCATTCACGGCCGTAATGATTAGACTGAAACCTTATTTTTTAATGCTTTGCTGCCATGGGAATAAATTGATTCCCGCTGAGTTGATATTTCATTTTTGCATCGATTATCGATGTAAAGTGATTATAGCTTGAAATAGCCTATTTGCTCCGACAAATAGATAGTCAACTTATAACCTAGTTCCAGCAAATTCTTTTTTTATTTAATAGTAATTAATTAGGAGACTAGAAAATAGTTATCACGTTCGTTGTCTGACAACGTAGTGTTCCGTATTCTGTTAGAGAAGCGGTCTTACCTCTCAGTGATTACATCAAAATTTAGATTAGATGAAAGCTTTTAAAGTTCAATTTCTCCTCATTCTAGCAATGAGTGTAAACCTATTCACTTCTTGTTCTGAAGATGATTTTTTGTTAGACACAAATAACATTAGTACTACTAGTTTAGCCCCCACTACAGACGATACGCTCGAAGAAATAAATAATACGCTTGTTAATGGGAATCCTCCCGATATGCGAAATATTGATAACCGCCTGGCACTGAGTTGGACAACTTTACTATTAGAATTAGAGCGCTACGCAGCGGGTATGCGCCCGAACGCTTCCGCTCGTGCTTTAGCCTATATTCACCTTGCTACTTACGAGACCATTGCACCAGGGATGCCAGATTACATGTCTAATGCCAATCGTTTACGCGGATTGGATATCCGAAATGGTAATAATAATGGAAATCGTCCATCACTGTTAGATTGGCAAATTGCTCTGAATGCGACTTATGCCGATGTATTGGAGCACTTTTTATTAAATGTGCCAGCAGAACGTAAAACTCAAATTGCTGCTTTAGAAGCTCAAATTGAACGTCAATTAACTAGAAATGCACCTAGAGGGGTTGTGGAAGACTCGAAAGAGTGGGGTGCGTATGTGGCAGAACAAGTGATTCGTTATAGTCGCTCGGATCAAGCAGCAGAACAGCAAGTTCCAGAGCCACAACCGACTTCTTACGAACCGCCTACGGGAGAAGGTTACTGGACTTATTCAGCTGATCCAGAGCGCGCTTTATTTCCTTACTGGGGTTCAGTTAGAACGTTTGTCATTTCGCCTGATGAAACAACCACAGTTGATCCACTCGCGTACAATGAAAATTCTAACAGTCCCTATTTTGAACAAATGATGGAGGTTTATAATGTAAATAACGCAGCAAAAACGGGTGATGAAGAACAACTTTGGATTGCTGAATTTTGGAGCGATGATGTAGAAGGGGTAATGATGAGCCCGCCTGCACGTCAACTTTCTATCGCGCAGCAATTGGTAGAACAAAATGAACTGAATTTAGCAGAAACGATGGCTTTGTTTGTAAAACTAGGTTTTGCATTAAACGATGCAGCCGTTTCGACTTGGAAATATAAGTATGAGCACATGGTCATGCGCCCAAATGTTTTTATCCATGAATTTATTGATCCTGATTTTCAAACGAATTTGTATCGTCTAGTCTATTGGCCGAATCCGAGTTTTCCAGGCTATCCATCAGGACACTCTTGTTTTGCTTCAGCGGCAGCGGGCGTATTTATTGATGCTTTTGGCGATGCAATCGATTTCACAGATCGGACACATGAAGGCAGAACGGAGTTTCTCGGTGAGCCACGTAGATTTGGTAGTTTTACAGAAATGGCGGAGGAAAATGGCTATTCGCGGATTCCGCTGGGCGTTCATGTACGCATGGATTGTACGGAAGGATTACGATTAGGCTACGAAATTTCGGATGCGGTAAATGATTTGCGTTTGCAACGAAGAGAAAATTTATAAGAATAATAGAATTGAAATCATAAAAGAAGCGCGTTCGGCGAAAGTCGGATGCGCTACTTTTTTTGAAGTAATGATTTGTTATTTAAACCTCGGCAGTGTTTAGTGAGTTATATACCTCACTATGCCGATATCAATCCATTACCCGTTACTTGTCGTTATCCTTTTTGTAGCTATTTTTCTACGTTATTTACTTATTAATGCGGTGTTTTATCAGATTTTCTATATCAAATTATGGAATAAATTTGCAGTAGCGCAAGTCATCAAAAGTGAATGGAAAACGGGGCAATTGCGTTCCGAAACGCTTTATTCGTTAGTAACTTCCTTGATTTTTGCAGCCGTGGGCGCATTAATGGTCTGGTTGTGGGAAGTGGGAATGATTCAAGTTTATACAGAAATCGGAGCTTATGGCTATTGGTATTTGCCTACGAGTTTCGCAGCAGTATTGATTATTCAAGACGCTTATTATTACTGGCTACATCGCTGGATGCACACTCAGCGGCGAGTCTATAGTCTGTTGCATAAAGTTCACCACGATAGTGTCGTGCCTTCGCCTTGGACTTCTTTTTCTTTTCATCCAACCGAAAGCGTTGTACAGGCGATTATTTTGCCTGTTATTCTACTATTCTTACCCGTTCATTATATTGTTTTGTTATTGCTCTTATTAACCATGACCATCAGCGCGACGATTAATCACCTGAATGTTGATTTAATGCCTAAGGTACTGCGACAGTCCATTTTTGCGAAATACTTAATTGGTGCGACGCACCACGCGCATCATCATACGAAGGCGCAGAAGAATTTTGGGCTGTATTTTACGTATTGGGATCGGTGGTTAGGAACGGAGTATGAAAATTGATTCTGCCGTACTAATCAGATGGATTTAAATAATTATTAGGAGAACAACACTCGTTTAGACTGTCAACTTGAGATAAATCTCTGGCTAAAATATCAAATATTGGATAGCTATCATCAGGGTCGGATGGATTGTAAGCTACTATTATTTTCTTATGTTCTTTCATTAGCGAAGAGTTCAAAAATGATCTATAGTAGCCTTTGTAAAACATGATACTATCAGGTGTAAAAACATAGCTACATTTGGCTTTTCTAGGCGATTTATAAACATCGTTTAT
Source organism: Saprospiraceae bacterium (assembly GCA_045106545.1). Taxonomy (GTDB): domain Bacteria; phylum Bacteroidota; class Bacteroidia; order Chitinophagales; family Saprospiraceae; genus JBGCES01. Next base: position 5,283 of record JBGCES010000495.1, on the reverse strand, counting down.
ATAACCAATTGCAAATCTATCTAAGGAATTAAAATACTGCTCCCAGTAGGTTGGTAAAGCGACAAATACCAGTAATACGATAAGTAATCCTTGAATTGGTTTTGGCATTTTCAATAGCTTTAAATTAGAATTTCTATTGTTTAACCTTCTTTCTTTTAAACTCCTTTAAATTAGTCGAAATACTAAAATGATTCATACTACCGCCTAAGTGATAAATACCTTGTCCGTATTCCACTCGAAAGCGATTAATTTTCAATCCTAAACCAAAAGAGAAGCCTGCTAAACTGCGTAGATTACGCACTGCTAATTCCTGACGCCGCTGATGATTATAACCGAAACGCACGCGGAAATTTTCGTTCTTACCAAAGAGAAATTCACCATTAAAAACAAAGTGACGCATTAAATTATCAAAGAAAAAATTGTCGCTTTGAATGGTTGGTTCTTCTCCTAAAAAGAAGGTCGATTCATCAGGATTATTTGGATCGTCGTAAGTGATATTCCAACGTTGTAGGTCGTGATAAATTAAGGAGAGGCGCAGCGGGAGATATTTTAAACGGTAAGAAATACCAGTTTGAATTTCAAAAGGCAAATCTTCCTGAATTGGGTTTTCGATGCGATATTGGGTGAGTTGTGTTCCAATATTTTTTAATAAAAAAGTAAAGGTAAATGGCTGATCATCAGACTGATACATCAAAGCAGCGTCAGCTGATAAACCGAGTGAACTATATGACTCTAATTGAGAAGTGATAAATTTTGCATTTACACCAACGGTATAATTTTCCGCAATTCTACGTCCACCACCTAGTGTGATCGCGTATTCTGCCGCGTCAAAAGTGCCATTGATCGTTCCATTTTCATCAGCTGCTTGAAAGTCTCCATAATCCAAATATTGAATACCGCCGTGAAGTGTTGTTTGCCATTTTTCTACGTGATGGGCATAGGCAAAATAGCCGTGTCCAATGCCTGCTAAATGAATATTATGATTAAAACTTAATTGCTGATGCATCTTTTCATTGAGCGCAGCGGGATTGGCGTAAGCCAAAGCCACATCATCATCGCGTACAGTGATCAAGTGCCCTCCGACGGCTGTAATGCGAGCAGAAGTTGAGAAGTTGAGAAATTCAAAAACGTTATTGCCGCCCACTTGTGCGGATAGATTGGAATAGAACAAAAGCAGTGTAAATAGCGGTAGAAATCTTTGCATCGGCGAAATAATAATTTTTAACTAGAACAAAGATAGGAGGTATCTCCGAAGATACCTCCTATCTCATACAGGAATTGTATTTAAGTACCTCACACAAATTATTTCGGTATTTTATGAGTATCCCCGAATCGAGTTCGGGGCAGGCCTTTTTCCGCTATATTCCCTTAAAAAATAAGCCCATATCTACGGATATGCACTGATTTTTTAAGGAAATCTATCGAAAAAATCTATTTCCTAAAATTTACCGAAATAATTCATGTGAAGTACTTATAACTTTGTGGACCAAATAAAAGTATAGATGGCGCTAATTTTAATAGCATGTGCTGGGACCGTTTTAGATAATTTCTTGAGCTGTAGTGCTATCACGTTGCCAACTAGTGCGACAAACACCTCGATCGCAATTCATTTTTCTTTCCAATTCGCCGCTTTCATCATAGAGTAATAATTCGCCGTGCTCTTTATCTCCATCTAAATACTGCCCTTTAGCTTTTAAATGACCGTTTTTGTGCCACTCCGTAAATGGTCCATTTTCTTGGTTATTTTCAAAAAGTACCGTTTCCATTTGTTGCCCGTTTTCGTAATTGCGAATCCACTCGCCATTCATCGCGCTTTTAGCGTATTCGCCTGAAATCTCCAAAGAACCACTTTCATAATAGGCTTGGTACAAACCCGAAAATTCACCCATTTTATAATTTTCGACAATGTGTGGTTTACCATTTTCATAGTATAATACACGTTTACCATTTAGGGTATCATTGATGTATTGTGCTTCCTCTGTGATAGTTCCTGATACGTCGTACTTTAGATAAGTACCCTGTTTAGCAAAAGTCGTTTTAGTACGAGTATAAACTTCGATTAGATTACCGTCATCGTCTTTATTTTCTATGGTCTCTATACCGTTATCACAGGCAATAAATAGGCTGAGCAATAAGAATAAAATGGCAGTGGTATATTTCATATCAATTATAAATAGTTTAAGTTCGAAATTATAACGCAAGATGAAGGAAAAAATACATTTTGCGATTCAAAAAAATACAATCAAACTGGTTTAGCCACGCTGAAATAATTAATTTAATAAGAAAACGCATTTCTGCGTGATGCGGAAATGCGTTTTGTATTAAAAAAGTACAATGACTTAATTTATGCTGCTTTGAGCTGAACGATACCTGAGCCAGTCAATTTTTCAACGGCGTAATCTCGCGTCACTTCAAATGATTTAGCATTGGGATCAGAAGGTAATTCAAACATGGCATCAGTCATAATCGCTTCACAAATCGAGCGCAATCCACGTGCACCAAGTTCGTATTCCAATGCTTTTTCAGCGATATACCGAATGGCATCCTCTGTAAAAGTCAAATCGATTTCCTCTAATTCAAACAAACGTTGATACTGACGAATCAAGGCATTACGCGGCTCGGTCAGAATACGTTCCATCGTATCTAAAGTCAATGGCTGCAAGTAGGTTAAAACGGGTAAACGACCGATCAATTCTGGAATCAATCCAAAACTCTTTAAGTCTTGCTGATTGACATATTGTAATAGATTATCTCTGTCCACACGTTCTGTTTCCTCTGCTTTAAATCCAATAACTTGCGTGTTTACTCGTTTAGCAATCTCTCGCTCAATACCGTCAAATGCACCACCGCAGATAAATAAAATATTTTGCGTATCTACTTTTACTAATTTTTGCTCAGGGTGTTTGCGTCCGCCTTGGGGTGGTACATTAACCGTTGTTCCTTCGAGCATTTTTAGCATTGCTTGCTGCACTCCTTCGCCCGATACATCACGAGTAATGGAAGGATTATCACCTTTACGAGCCACTTTATCAATTTCATCAATATAAACGATACCACGTTCTGCTGCTTTTATATCAAAATCGCATACTTGCAGCAGGCGGCTTAGAATACTCTCTACATCTTCGCCAACGTAGCCAGCTTCAGTAAAGACGGTAGCATCTACAATCGCAAATGGTACATTCAAATAGCGAGCTATCGTTTTTGCTAAAAGGGTCTTACCCGTTCCTGTTCGTCCAACAAATAGAATATTAGATTTCTCAATCTCTACGCCATCTTCCGTTGGTGGTTGTTGCAAACGTTTGTAATGATTATAAACGGCTACAGAGAGAAATTTCTTTGCATCATCCTGTCCGATTACGTATTCATCCAAGTGGGATTTGATTTGCTTCGGTGTGATACTAATCGGTAAAAACTCTTTTTCTGGTGTTGGTTGCGTGGGTACTTCTTGCCGTTCAGGCTGTTTTTTACCACCGTACAATTCTTCTTCTAAAATATCTACTGCCTGTTCGACACATACTTCACAGATATGACCTTCGATGCCCGCAATCAGGATCAATGCCTCTGATTTGTCACGTCCACAAAAAGAACATCGAAAGTTTTGCTTACTTCTACGCATGATGAGTTTTAAATTTTGAGTAATGAATTTTGGGTTACTAACGCTAGTTCATTACTCCGTCGCTTTTCTTCCTATAATAAGTAGGATTATAAAAAAAAGTTTGAAGGAGTGAACGCCTTTAGAAGCGGTTTCCTTCAAACTTTTGCAAAAATAAGAAAAAGAAAGTTATTAACGGATAACTGTTAAAGAGTAACTGATAACCGTATGTTATGTTTGGTAACTACTAAAGTTGGTCAGTGTCAAAAGAGCAACTACCAACTAAAAACTACCAACTTCTAACTATTCCTCTTTCTTCGGATTATTGCGATCTAGTACTTCATCGATCAAACCATATTCCATGGCTTCGTTCGCAGTCATCCAGTTATCACGATCACAATCTTCTGAAATTTTATCGTATGGTTGTCCAGTGTGGTGTGCCAGTATATCATACAACTGCTTTTGCATTTGCTTGATTAATTTGTACGAAATTTCCATATCGGAAACTTGTCCTTGCATACCACCAAGCGGCTGGTGAATCATCACGCGACTGTGGAATAATCCACTACGTTTTCCTTTCGTTCCCGCAGTCAATAGTACCGCACCCATGGAAGCTGATAAACCAGTACAGATAGTTGCTACATCGGGTGAAATGTATTGCATGGTATCATAAATCCCTAAACCAGCAATTACTGAACCGCCGGGGCTGTTGATAAACATGCTTACATCGCGTTTAGGATCGGTAGATTCTAAGAATAGTAGCTGTGCTTGAATTACGTTTGCTACGTAATCACCTACAGGTACACCCATGAAGATAATGCGATCCATCATCAAACGTGAGAACACATCTAGTGCTGCAACGTTCATTTGACGTTCCTCAATTACATTAGGTGTAAAACCTTGGATATTAGGAACAGCTACCGTAGATTGAATTGCTTTTTCGGCATATTTCTCTAAGTGCATGCTACTCATGCCGAGGTGTTTGGTAGCATACTTTTTAAATTCATCTTTATGAAACATGAAGATTGATTTTTGATTTTTGATTTTTGATTTTTAATGGAAAGTCAGATAAATTAATAATATCCTCATCTGACGCTTATGACATTAACTAACAACTAAATTGTCTTTCAGTTGAAAAGGAGCGTAAAAATAAAAAAGTGGTCGAATTTTCTATTAGAAAATTTCGACCACTTTTGCGTGGAGCGCGGGCATTCCTGCCTGCGGATTCGCCTGATATTTAACAGGCAAGAGTGCCTGTTCTCCAATTTACTCTTCTTCGTCCGCACCTGCCGCTACTGCTTTCGCAGCGCGTTCTGCTGCAATTTCAGCTTGGATGTCCTCCATGATTTTATTGAGTTCATCGATGCTAACCGTATTATCTTGAAGTGTTACATCTCCTTTAACCGCTTTGAAGACTTTATTGTCCGATGCGCGGTCGATAGCGCGATTGACTTGCGCTTCGTCTTTCATCATGGTTTCAATAAACATCTCGGCATACTGCGCCATTTGCGGACCGTACTGACTAATGACCATATTGACCATTTCTTGCTTGATATCCTCTTCGCTCACCTTGATGTCCTTTGCTTCAGAAATTTTGTTCTTAATCAAAGTCCATTTTAGACCCGTAGCAGTATCTTCCCATTGGTCTTCTAGTGACTGCATTGGAACATTAGGATTGTTCTCTTGCATCC
>JBGCES010000494.1:0-4969 GCA_045106545.1 Saprospiraceae bacterium | reverse complement strand
ATACCGATAATAATCATTAGTGCCCCCGAGATATGGCTAAACAATTTCCTTTTTATAAACAACTAGACGAAATGGATTGCGGCGCAACTTGTCTGCGGATGATTGCGGCGTATCACGGTCGGCGATACTCTCTGGAGTTCCTGCGAGAGCGTACCTTTCAGTCTCGTGAAGGTGTATCCATGTTAGCCATCAGCGCAGCATCCGAGGAAATTGGTATGCATTCCCTTGCCGTTAAGATTTCTTACGAACGTATGATTGACGATCTTCCGATGCCACTGATTGCGCATTGGAATCAAGAACATTTCATCGTTGTTTATAAAGCGAACAAACGCCATGTCTGGGTTGCAGACCCTTCGAAGGGAAAATTTAAAATTACGCGGGAACAATTTGAGCAAAGTTGGGCGAGCGATGTTGTCAATGGGCAGCCTGTCGGCGTATTGCTTTTATTGGAAGCAACTCCAGATTTCTTTACCGCTGAAGGAGAGCAACTTGACAAAGGCGGTTTTGGCTACTTATTGAGTTACCTGCGTAATTACAAAGGATTAGTTTTTCAACTCGTGTTGGGTTTGCTCGTTGGAAGTTTACTACAATTAGCATTTCCATTTTTGATGCAGTCCATTGTGGATGTAGGTATCAATGATTTGAATATCAGTTTTATCTACCTTGTCCTTTTAGCACAGTTGGTTTTATTTATCAGTAGTCTATCGGTAGAATTTATTCGTTCTTGGATCTTATTGCATATCGGCGTACGAATTAATATTAGTTTGGTATCAGATTTCTTAATGAAATTGATGAAATTGCCTATCCGCTTTTTTGAATCAAAAATGCTCGGCGATTTACTCCAAAGGATATATGATAACGAGCGTGTAGAGCAACTACTGACTTCTTCTTTATTAATTACTGCTTTTTCTTTTTTCAACTTTTTCATCTTCGGTTTTGTACTCTGGTACTTCAGTGTGCCGATTTTCTTGATCTTTTTTGGGTTTACGGCGGTTTATATCCTTTACGTCACTATCTTTTTGCGTGTTCGCCGCAAATTAGATTATGAACGTTTCATGGAATCTTCTGCAAATCAAGGATCATTAATTCAGCTCATCCGTGGCATGCAAGAAATCAAACTGCACAATGCCGAAAAACAAAAACGCTGGGAATGGGAACGCATTCAAGCTCGATTATTTAGAGTTTCCATCAAATATTTAAAAGTAGAGCAGTATCAACGTATCGGAGCAGGTTTTATTAATGAAGTAAAAAATATTTTGGTCATCGTTGTGGCAGCTACGGCTGTGATTGAAGGACGGATGTCGCTTGGACAAATGCTCGCCATTCAATACATCATCGGTCAACTAAATGCCCCTTTAAAACAGTTGATTAACTTCGTTCAGCAAGCGCAGGATGCTAAAATCAGCCTAGAACGGATGAATGAAATTCATCAAAAAGAGAACGAAGAAAATATTGCTGATAAAATAGTTGATTTGCCAGAATACGGTGGATTGAGCTTCGAAGATGTATCGTTCAGCTACGGTGGCCCGGCTTCGCCAATGGTGTTAAAAAAACTCAATCTATATATTCCGAAAGGTAAGACAACAGCGATTGTTGGTACGAGTGGTAGTGGAAAGACAACTATTTTAAAGCTCCTTTTGAAATTTTACCGCCCGACGGAAGGCAAGGTGCGTTTGGGTGATTTAAATTTGGATAATATTGGTAGCCAATGGTGGCGAAGTAAGGTAGGAACAGTGATGCAAGATGGCTATATTTTTAATGATACTATCGCGCGAAATATCGCACTGGGACACGACACCGTAGATAAAGTTCGGTTGCTGAAAGCCGTCAAACTCGCAGAAATTCAAAATCACATTGAGTCTTTACCGCTCGGTTATAATACCAAAATTGGTCAAGATGGCATCGGTTTAAGTCGCGGACAAACGCAACGATTGCTGATTGCACGCGCCGTTTATAAAAATCCTGAATACCTTTTCTTTGACGAAGCAACCAACTCACTAGATGCTTACAACGAAATGTTGGTGATGGAAAATCTGGAAGAATGGTTCGCAGATAAAACCGTCGTGACCGTTGCTCACCGCCTGAGTACGGTAATGAATGCGGATAATATTGTCGTATTGGAACACGGTGAAATCATCGAACAAGGTACGCATACTGAGTTGACGCGCATCCGCGGTGCATATTTTCAACTCGTTAAAAACCAACTGGAATTAGGTGACTAATGGAGCACGGACATTCTTGTCTGTGTATTTGACCAGAACAGTATTGAGTTAGCAAAACTGCTTTTATACACGTTCCAATCTTTTCACAATGGAAGAATACAATAATATCGAACTTCGATCGGAAGAAGTACAGGAAATACTTGGTGAGCCACCAGGCTGGATCGAACGTTTTGGTACGAGTGCAGTCATTGTCGTATTGGTAACAATCACGGCGGTCAGTTATTTTTTCAAATATCCCGATAAGATCCTCGCCCCGATTGTAGTGGTCACCGAAATGCCGCCTACTCGGATTATTACGGAAGTCAATGGTGAAATTGCTAAATTAAATGTTAGTGAGGGCGACCGCGTAGAAAAAGGTAAAGTACTGGCGGTGATAGAAAATACAACTAAATATGACGATGTTAAGGCATTGGACAGCTTAGTCATTCGCCTCAAACGCATGTCGGCGAGCGAATTGGTTGCCTTTCGCCTACCCTACGAAGACTGGGAATTAGGAACGATTCAGTCCGATTATTCCAATTTTCGGCGAGCATTCACAGATTATACCTTTCAACAAGCAGAAGGCTACGACCAACAAAGGTTATCGCAAATAAAAAGTAAAATGCGGATTGCGGAACAAAATATTGCCGCTGAAAATCGCAAAAAACGAGAAGAAAAAAGCCGCTTACGCGCAAAAAATGAACAAGTTCGCTATCATCAAGACATGTTTGCGGATGGCATTATTTCGCGTCAAACCTTAGAAAATAAAATAGAAGAACGCGATGCCATCGAGCGCGAAATAGAAACTATTGACGGTACGATCAGAGGTTTTGATTTAGAAATGGAAGGGCATCGAGGAGATATTGCCGAAGTCCGCTCTACTAATCGATCCGATGATACTAAACAGTTTACTGCCCTACAAGAAAGCATCAATCAGTTGCAAACTTCCATCAGTCAATGGAAACGCGCCTTTATTCTACGCGCAAATCAAGACGGAACGGCTACATTTTTTAATAATATTTGGAGTGAAGGGCAGTACGTGAAAGCGGGCGATGCCTTGCTCGCGATTGTTCCAGACGAAGGCGTAGAGCAATCCAATGAATTGATTGGGCGAGTTGCTTTGCCAGTAGTTGGCTCAGGTAAAGTAGATACGTTGCAACGAGTCATCATTAAATTTTCGAGCTATCCTTTTCAGGAGTATGGCGCAGTGGTGGGACAAGTCGTCAAGAAATCTCGCGTTCCCAAAGACAATGTCATTGCAGTTGAAGTTTCCGTACCACAGAATCTAAAAACGTCCCGTGGTATTGAATTAGATTTTGAGCAACAAATGCAAGGAACAGCCGAAATTATCACAGAAGATAAACGGCTGTTCGAGCGTATTTTTGAAAAATTAATCGAAGTTTTTGGTATTCAAATTTAGCGGTGGCTAGTTAAGCAAAGCTGCCATCGAAGCCTCTCCGTACAATTGTCTGATGCGCTCCCGCAACTTCCGTCTAGCTACAAATACTCTACTCTTCACTGTACCAATCGGCAAGCCAAACTTACGACTTACTTCCTCGTATTTATAACCTTGATAAATCATTAAAAAAGGTATTTTTAAATCATTACTCAGCTCACCTATTATTTTATCTAATTCACCAACGACGACTTCACTCTCGCCCATATTGATTGCGCTCTTCTTCGCGTGGTGAACTATTGGGTTTTCTCCCGTCATAGTCAGATTTTCACGTTGACGTTTAGTTTTACGGAAGTCATTAATAAAAATATTCTTCATAATCGTGCTTAGCCACGCCTTCATATTCGTATCCGCTGCAAAACGATGTTGGTTATTAAAAGCACGGAGCGCCGTATCTTGATATAAATCTTCCGCCGCAGTACGATCGCGGGTCAAGCGAAAGGCAAAAGCACGTAAGAAATCAGATAGATTATTAAACTCACAAGAGAAAGATGGTACCGTTAGCATAATCAAAAGTTTTACTAATTGTTATGATAGTTTTACTATTATAATTACCCTAACATCATTTCAATCCAATTGTTGTGTCTTTCTAAAATATATCTATAAGTACTTCTTATTGGAATCATAAACGATTGGTTATCATATTGATATAAATCAAAAAAGTGAACAAAAATTGCAACACGTCAACTAATAAAAGTTTTACTATTATTAAAAATAGTTTTAAACATTTAGCTACATTTCAGGTTCTACTGATATAAATCATTAAAATCTTATTAATCATGAAGCAATCAATCGTTCTTAGTGTGTTTGTCTTTTTACTAATTGGTGAAATGAGCTCACAAGGCTTAAAAATGGGTAATCCGTGGGTAGGGCGAACGAATGCGCCTCGACATTTTGCCGATGATTATTTGATGTTTCAACGGCTGGCAGAGGTTAGCCTACAATCTTACGATTGGGAAAATGCCTTATTTCAGATGAATAATGCAGTTGCTAGTAACCCTAATTCACCCGCAGCCCTACTCCATCGAGCAAGGGTTTTGAGTATGTTAGGCATGGAAGCCGAAGCTGCCGCAGATATTCAATTAGCCAATGGCTACAATCCCTATGCTGCCGATCTTTTGGGCTTTAACCCTCCAGTACAACGCATGCAGGTTTTAGCTTACGAACCAACTGAAGGTTTAGCAAAATTGACTACTTCTCGTCGGTTAGATTATTACTATGCAAGTCTGGATGAAACTTATGCAGATTTAGATGCCAATGTGAATGAATTATCATTAATTGAAGAAGCGATCGAAGCAATTGATGCCGAGCA